>NZ_PUJV01000005.1:0-225174 GCF_011189495.1 Photorhabdus stackebrandtii | reverse complement strand
ACCGCAGTCAGCTCGGTTTTTTATTGGAAATCGTCGCTGGCCTAATTGCTTATACATTCCAACCTAAAAAACCGAGCTTGAATTTACGGGATTGTGATATCGCTATTTTTAAACGAAGCTGAGGTTAGCTAAACTCACCGCACAATTAAATAGAGCTTTAGAACAAAAAACCACAACAAAAGTTCCCGATGCCTCGTTAACCCAAAAAGGTGTTGTTCAGCTTACCAATGTGATTGGTAATAGCGACACATTGGCGGTTACACAAAAGATTGTTCAGGAAATAATAAATTCATTGCACAAGGATATTAATAATAGAGTACCTAATACCCGGAAGGTGAATGGGAAAGCGTTAAGTACAGATATTAGTCTGAGTGCGGGGGATGTAGGGAGTTATGGTAAATCTGAATCTGATGCTCGATATGGCCGCAAAAACGTAGCGTCAAAATCTTCTGAAAATGGATGGTGGAAATGTGGTGATACAGGAATAGTCTATCAGTGGGGTTTTGTTGGAGGGCGTGATAATTATTTGGTTAACTTTCCTGTTAGTTTTCCTAATGTATGTACATCTGTGATTGCGACAGCCGATGGAGAATATCACTCTCTTAGCGTACATCGCTGTTTTGTTGAAGTTGGTGATGTTAAACTAACATCTTTTGTAGCGAGAACTATTCGGGCATACAATACTGATTTTTTTCCACGAGCGATTCATTGGATGGCTATTGGATACTAAAAATATATTGTTCCTCTTGAGGATAAATACCGTATAGTGAGCAGATATTTATTATTAACAAAATACTTTACTCATTCTTGATGTTGAGTGGTCAGAACAGCCGAAGTGACAGACAGTAATAATTAGATTATTTTATGTTTTCAGGTGAGAAAGGCGGGTTTGTAAGTAGCTATAAATGCCAGGTTTGAAGTTGGGGTTTTTCCCTAATTTTTCCCCAAGCAAATCCCGTAAATAGAAAAACCAACCCTAACAAGTTGGTTTTTCTAGGGAAATTTGGTCGTCATGATAGGATTTGAACCTATGATCCGACACTCCATGACAATAGCATTATTTGGCTCAAAGCCTTGCTGCACATGGGTTTCGTGAGTTTTGACTGTGAATGCAAACAGTACAAATTTTGCAAACCAGATTAGTTCAAAAACTTGTTAAAACCAGATATTCAAAAATGGATCTCAGAATTCAAAGTCAGAGTACAATGAAGTGGTTAAGGTCGATGCTGAATTGATTATGTCCCATTTTGGCGATGGGGTATTTTTGATACGGAATATAAGAACCTCTCAGATATAATTATTCAATCAAAGCGAATGTATCGCTTGTTTAATAAGGTAAAACCAGTAACCTATTTTACAAAGGTGGAGAGCCTTGTGATATCCCTGAACTCTGTAGATTAGATGTTAGAATTTAAATGCCTAAAGATTCAGTGTGGAATGTTAAGTATCGGGAGTTGCAGGAAAGGATGGAAGGAATAAAAGGAAAATAGTTTTCAGATGTTAAATATAAATGGGTTTAGTATATCTTTGGTTGATAAATATTGGGTTTTTATTCTTGGGATTATATAAAAATAATCAGACTTCTGAGTTATAAAGGTGTTTTGTTATTATTTTACTGAAATACACTGAATTGTGATAAGTCGTCTATAAATCTATAAAATAATATTATTTAATTTAAGGGGTGTATATGAGTCAGAAGAATGATTTTAAAGCTTTTTCTATTAGTGATAATGCGAATGTAGTGAGTCAGAAATTATATGAAGAAAGTAAGGGTTTACTGACTGGGTTTCCACCAAATGATGTTCCTATTCATTTGTTAAATAAAGTATTGCGTCAATCGTCAACCATATCATCTGTCGTAGCTAATTTTATTGCGACACAATCTGGTGATGATGTTCTGGATGATGGAAACGTAGCTAAACTCACCGAGCAATTGAATAAAGCGTTAGAACAAAAAACCACAACAAAAGTTCCCGATGCCTCGTTAACCCAAAAAGGCGTTGTTCAGCTTACAAATGTGATTGGTAATAGCGACACATTGGCGGTTACACAAAAGCTTGTTCAGGAAATAATAAATTCATTGCGCAAGGATATTAATAATAGAGTACCTAATATCCGGAAGGTGAATGGGAAAGCGTTAAGTACAGATATTAGTCTGAATGCAGTGGATATAGGGGCATTGCCTTCCAATGGCACTGCTATAGCAGCTAACAAATTGGCTACAGCCAGAACGATTGCCGGAGTTGCCTTTGATGGTACGGCAAATATTAATATCCCAGCTGGTAATGTAGGTGCATATACCAAGGCAGAAGTTAATAATTTGATTAATACAGTCAATAATATTCCTGTAGGTGTTCCTATTCCCTGGCCAACTGCCATACCGCCAACTGGATGGCTGCAATGTAACGGTGCGGCCTTTGATAAGTCGAAATTTCCGGAATTAGCGGCAGCATATTCATCAGGCGTATTACCCGATTTGCGCGGTGAGTTTATCCGTGGTTGGGATAGTAGTCGTGGAGTTGATAGTGGGAGAGCATTATTGTCTTGGCAAAGAGGTTCTTCATTAGGGCAATATGTCGAGTACTACACAGGTGGTTTAGGGCACGATATATCAGATGGAGACGGCATTGAATATAACGATTCAAAGGCCCGCAGATACAATTCATCAATATTGGGAATCATTGGTCATGGAATTAATTATTTGCGGCTCAGACCTCGCAACATCGCATTTAACTACATAGTGAGAGCAGCATAATGACAGAACAAAAATACTCTTTAGAACATGAAACAGCCGTATTGGGTAAAGATGGTTTAGCCGAGAAAGCCGGCTGGATAAAGATTTACCACACTAATCAGGCAACAAGGGAATTCACAGTTTCAGATATCGAATATGTCATGTTGGGTGTCAGTCTATCAGCCGGTGCTTATCCCGATGCGCCTGAGCTGCTGAAGTCTGATGATTTGGCCGTTTGTCGCAGTGAAGACGGTAAGTGTTGGGAAACTGTCCCTGACTATCGCGGAAAAACTGCTTACAACACTCAAACGGGAGTACAACAAGAAGTGACCGAACTGGGTGAATTACCCGATATACTGACATTCAAAAAGCCCGACACGGATTATGACAAGTGGAACGGTAAAGAGTGGGTAGTTGATAAAGACCTTCTGAAGTCTCATCAGATTGATGAAGCCAAGCAGAAGCAAGCAGCACTGTTACAACAAGCAAATGAAACACTCTCATTGCTACAGGATTCTGTTGACTTAGAGGTCGCGACAGACTCAGAGAAAGCCGCTCTGTTGGAATGGAAGAAGTACAGAGTATTACTCACTCGTGTAGATACTTCACAGGCTCCTGATGTTGAGTGGCCGGAGGTACCGAAGTGAGCAAAATAATTAGATAAATTTATATTTTTAGGTAAGAAAGGCGGGTTTGTCAGTGGCTATCAATGTCAGACTTGAAGTTGGGGTTTTACCATAATTTTACCAGAGACAAATCTCAGACATAAAAAAACCAACCCTAACAGGTTGGTTTTTCTAGGGAAATTTGGTCGGCATGATAGGATTTGAACCTACGACCCCCGACACCCCATGACGGTGCGCTACCAAGCTGCGCTACATGCCGATAACTTTTATTATACTACTGATTTTATGAATTAAAGCAAGTGCTAAATTCAATGACCGATTGATTTTTAAGCATTTAATTAGCTATAAAATGTTTAACCTCTGTGAGTATTTGTAACAGTTGGGCCAGATTGGGTTTAGCATCTTTAACTTCGTTGCCTTCGAGGTCATATAAGGAATAATCACCGTTTTTATCCAGAAACAGGGTATTCTCACTGGTTGTGATAATCAGAGAACCATTATCACCGGTAATTATCCATGGGCTACTACGTTGTGCTGTAAACAGATCTTCGCCTTGAGAGTAATCATCAGGTGGATTGCTGACATGTAACAAACGTTGCATCAATGTTGTCATAACATCCTGATGGCTTGTCAGCTTATCAATGGTCTGTGGTGGTGTTCCAGGCCAATGAATAAGCAGGGGAACATGCATTTGATCACGATTAAATCTGTCATTATTTATCCATTTTGGTGGATGTGTAGCTGTGATTTCACTATGCGCAGCGGTAATAACAATGACTGTATTATTCAGTGCGTTTTTGTTTTTCAGCGTCTCTAATACAGCACTAATTTGAACATCAAGAGCAGCCGTATTACCTTGTGCGTTAGTTTCATCCAGTCGACTCATTTTCAAGAGGGAGAACCACGGGGCGCTGTTAGTGGGTAAATTTAGCCATTGCTGCCACTGTGTTACCGTAAGTTGATTACTTTGGTTGACCGCAGTGGGCAATGAGTAGTCGGAAAGTAATGCCTGACGATAAAGTGGAGTATTGAATCCTGTGGAAGAGAATAAGCCGAACTGATATCCCTGATGAGTCAGTGCATTAATCAGTGCGGATGATTTACGTCCAGCAAGTATTCCATCCAGATAGCCAGAAGAAATACCATAAAACAGCCCGAATAGGGCGGTATCATTTTGAATACCATTACTGAAATGTTGATTGAACTGAATGCTGGTTTCTCTGAAATGGGAAAGTACAGGCATATTCTCTGTAATGTCT
This sequence comes from Photorhabdus stackebrandtii, assembly GCF_011189495.1. Lineage (NCBI taxonomy): Bacteria > Pseudomonadati > Pseudomonadota > Gammaproteobacteria > Enterobacterales > Morganellaceae > Photorhabdus > Photorhabdus stackebrandtii. Next base: position 220,555 of record NZ_PUJV01000005.1, on the reverse strand, counting down.
TTATTATCCAGCCCATCAACCACTAGTATTAACAGGTTGTATCCGCTGCCTTTATCCTGATAAGTCAGATCGTTAAGTGGATATTCCACTGTTAATGCAGCAGGATCTCCCTGTAGCATAAGACGGCGCTGATATTCTTGTTGATCCAGAAGGCCATGTTTTTCAAGAAACTTGCGCGCTGTCATTGGATAAGAGAGCGGCAGGTTAGAGCGTTGCATGGTTATCGGACGATAAAAATTAGCATCAGCCCAGATATACATCAGATGGGAAGCCAAAAAGGCAGAAATAAGGACGGCAGCCAATGGCTTACCAATCCGTTGCCGACTCAGGCTGCGTAGTTTCTGCCAACTCCAGGTACCAAATAACATCTGTACCAGAAAAATGACTGGAATACAGATGAACATAAGTTGCCAGTCCCGCGCCAGTTCCCCTTGATCAGGATTGATAACTAAATCCCAAACTAAAGGTGTTAGGTGAAGGTGGAAACGGTGGTAGATGGTAATGTCGAATATTAACAGTGTCAGCCCGGCTGTGGCGAAAATGGCCGAAAGAAACCTGAGCAGGCGCTGTGACATGACAATAAATGTCAGTGGAAACAGAATCAGCAGGTAAGCGGCAAAAACAATAAAACTAAAGTGCCCAAGCCAACTGGTCAAAGCATAGACTCGGCCGAGCAGCGAGCCCGGCCAGTCAGAAACAAACAGGTAACGGCTACCTAATCCAAGACTGAGTAGGATGTTAAACAAGGCAAACCAATGCCCCCAGCTAATCATCTGGGACACTTTTTCACGATAACGCTGACGGCTAGTCACCATATTTTGTTTACGTTGTGGTCTTTAGTTAAAAATTAATGGGCTTTATCTTCGTTTACTGAAGATTTAAGCGCGTGTGCAAACGAGTCGGCAATATGCCTGCGCTGGGCAGGAGACACACTCGTATTGATTAAATTTGTTACCATATTGCCAAGTACCATCAGAGAAAGGTCTGTCGGCGTATGGTTTTTTTCCAGAACACTGACCAATTCTGTTAATAAACGTTCAACGTGTTCGTCACTATAACGAGATGACTGTGGCATAAATTTAGACTTCCTGAACTAACAAAGCACACTATCTTACCGTATAGGTGCGTGATTTTCTGCTCTTTTGTGGCAAATTAATTCACGGTTAAGATTTTATGTTGCAGTAATAGCGCGTCTTTAGCAATTTTCTGATATCTGTCAGTAAATAATAGTTGATGGAACGTGGCGAAACATTATTTTTCCCAGGGTTTTTTATTGCAGCAGTTGGTTATCAGTGTTTGAATACGCCGTTAGATGCGAATGAAATAAGCAGCGAAAGGAGTAGAAAGAATGAGTCTGCAAATAGACCAAATTGCCTTGCATCAATTAATCAAGCGTGATGAGCAGACGCTGGATGTCGTGCTGCGTGATTCTTTGCTCTCCACCGATCGCGTGGTGGAAGATATGATGGCTGAATTACACCGTGTATATAGTGCAAAAAGCAAAGCTTACGGCCTGTTTAATGAAGAGAGCGAATTGGCAGAAGCGCTCAGACATCAGCGTAAAGGTGATGAGGATTTTCTGGGGTTCAGTCGCGCAGCAACGGCTCGTCTTAGGGATGAACTGGCAAAATACCCGTTTGCCGAAGGTGGGATTGTCCTGTTCTGTCAGTATCGCTATCTGGCGGTAGAGTATTTGTTGATTGCTATACTTAATAGCTGTAACAGTATGTCTGTTAACGATAATCTGGATCTAAATACCACACATTATCTGGATATTCCTCATGCTGATATTGTTGCTCGTATAGATTTGACTGAGTGGGAAACTAATCCTGAATCAAGCCGTTATTTAACGTTCCTAAAAGGGCGGGTAGGACGTAAGGTTTCAGATTTCTTTATGGATTTTCTCGCTGCCAGTGAAGGGATGAATGCTAAGGCTCAGAATAAGGGGCTGTTGCAGGCCGTTGATGATTATTGTGAGTCAGGCCAGCTTGATAAAAATGAGCGTCAGGCATATCGCCAGCAAGTATACAGCTATTGTAATGAACAATTGCAGGCAGGAGAGGAAATTGAGATTAAGGCGTTGTCTCAGGAATTGCCAACATTTGGTGAGCAGAATTTCCAGCAATTTTCTCAGGAACAGGGATATGAATTGGCAGAGTGTTTTCCAGCGGATCGCAGTACATTGCGTCAGTTAACTAAATTTGCCGGAAGCGGTGGCGGATTGACAATTAATTTTGATGCAATGTTATTTGGCGAAAGAATTTTCTGGGATCCGGTAACGGACACTTTAACTATTAAAGGCACGCCACCAAATTTACGTGACCAGTTACAGCGCCGCAGTGGTGGTCATTGATACCTGAAATAAATAACGCCGCAAATGCGGCGTTATTTACTCGGCGTCCCGAAAAGCTCGACTGAGGCTAATTAAGCACGCAGGAAGTCAATGTGCGCCAGTTTTGGTTTAAACGGGTGGCGCTGTACAGCCTGCACTTTAACTTTAGTTTCTTTACCGTCGATAACCAGAGTCAGAACTTCGCTATAAAATTCTGCTTTGTGTTCCATATTGATAACTTGATCGTGATCCAGCTCAATAGAAACAGGCTCCTGGTTGCCACCATATACGATAGCTGGGAACTTGTTAGCTCTGCGCAGGCGGCGGCTCGCACCCTTGCCCTGCTCTTTACGTACTTCTGCATTAATAGTAAACATTATTTTTCTCTTTAAAGAAGAAAATAAATCCTGCTACAGGCGACCCAGCAGCAGGTTCGGGATTTGGTTTAACGCGGGCGCTAAACGGGCGGCATTCTAGCGAAAAATGGTTATGACAGCAAATGGAATACGTCAATTGGGGCCTATTAATACAATTCATCTGCTCGACGAAAGCGTCCTTGATAATCAAAGATCTTTTCACGAATCTGCCAGAACTGACCTTTTTTACGGGCGACGACAAAATCGGGATGACGTAACAAAGGTTGCTGATGAATGATGTCTGACGCTGTTTTCCAGTTAAAAGGTACCGCTGGGGCACGTTGATGCTGACGGAGAAACTGGTACTCAAAGAGCCGTCGTTGAGCCGGTGTTTTAAGCCGGAAGCGTTCCGAGGCATCGGCGCCATCTTCATCGTAATAGATGATTTTCAGCCATTCTCCTTTACTGTCAGTTCCAGGGATGAGTTGCATACCACCGCAACGCAGTACCAGAGCATCTTTGAGTTTTAATGCCGCTTTCAGCATATCATCGGGATCGACCAGCACTTCCTGGCAACTGTGACAACGCCGCGCAGCAATGTCATTTTCTCCGCCGCAATGAGGACAGAGTTTAAAACGAAAGCGGAAATCGCATTGACGACGTTTGCCGTGTTGATCATCTTCCCAGCCCTGACAGCGGCGTCCAAAGTGTTCGATAATTTCACCGTCGGAGGTACATTTTCCCCAAAATATATTGGCAAAGTGACAGATAGGACAGAATACCTGAACCGGTTGGCTCTGCTTATCTGGCCGACTGTTGCCAACTTCCGGTGTGTAGAGATCGTGAGGATTCCCTGCGTAGTCGAGAATCAGGCAATTTTTTTTACCCGGAAATAATCTTAAACCACGGCCGATAATCTGCTGATATAAGCTGACGGATTCGGTAGGGCGCAAGATGGCTATCAGATCGACATGAGGTGCGTCAAATCCGGTAGTTAATACGGCAACGTTAACCATGTAGCGTAATTGTTGAGCTTTAAAGGCTTCGATAAACAGATCACGATCGGTGGTTGATGTATCGGCACTGACTAATGCGGCTTGGCCGGAAGGAAGTAATTGAAAGATCTCTTTGGCATGTTCGACTGTTGCAGCAAAAAGCATAACGCCTTTACGGTCAGCCGAATATTCAATGATCTGCCTGATAATATGAGGTGTGACGCGTTTTTGTCGTTTGATTTCACGATTTAAATCCGTTTCATTGAAAATACCTTGCTGACTGGAGCGGATTTGGCTGAAATCATATTGCATAACTGGCATATCCAGTCGCTGTGGAGGAACCAGGAAACTGTGCTTAATCATATAGCGCAGTGGCAATTCATATATGCAATCACGGAAAAAACTATTTTTATCACCACGGATCATACTGTGATAGTGATAGTGATATATCCAGCCGATAGCTGTCCTGTAAGGTGTCGCTGTTAAGCCAAGAATACGGAGTTGAGGGTTATTTTGCCGAAGGTGATGAATAATTTGTTGGTACTGGCTGTTTTCTTCATCACTGATACGATGACACTCATCAATTATTAGTAAAGAGAATTGACTATCAAAATGCTCAAGATTACGGGCGACAGATTGCACGCTGCCAAAAATCACTTTTCCTGAACTTTGCTTTTGCTGCAATCCCGCGGAGAAAATATCTGCTTGTAAACCGTATGCGCAATATTTGCTGTAATTCTGTGCAACTAATTCTTTTACATGCACCAATACTAAAACTCTCCCTCGAGCTAATTTTGCTAATTCAGCAATAACCAGGCTTTTACCTGCTCCGGTTGGTAACACAATGACTGCGGGCTCATGATGGTGCCGGAAATGATTAACGGTGGCATCTACGGCTTCTTGCTGATAGGGACGTAAAGTGAAAGTCATATTTGTTCCACAACAGAAAAATATTCGCGGAAGAGTAACATTTTTCTTATCAATTTGCTGTGGATAGAAGTAAGGTAAGATAATTATCTGATTGAGTGAAACTATAACCCGTTATAACAAATAGATAATTGTTGTTTATAGTAAACATGGTTATGATTAGCTTTGAAAGCTTTTAAATTCATCTCATATCATCTTTTTTGGTGGCTTTGCGTTGTAGTCTCAAGATAGTAGGGTCGCGTTTATTTTTAAATTAATTTAATACAGGTGTCTTCATCCATGCGATTGGATAAATTTCTGTCACAACAGCTTGGTATCAGCCGGAATGAAGTAGGGCGTGAATTGCGTGCAGGGCGTATCACTGTTGATGATGAGATTGTAAAAACCGGAGCTTATAAATTAACTCCAGAACAACAGGTTATGTTTGATGGCTCATTACTGGAACAGCAGCAAGGGCCTCGCTATTTTATGCTAAATAAACCACAAGGGTATGTCTGCTCTACAGATGATCCGGTGAATCCGACGGTTCTCTATTTTATTGATGAACCCGCGGCGCATAAATTACACACGGCTGGCAGGCTGGATATGGATACTACGGGGCTGGTTTTGCTGACGGATGATGGTCAATGGTCCCATCGTATTACTTCCCCAAAACATCATTGTGAAAAAACCTATCTGGTCACTCTTGAATATCCTATTGCAGAAGAGACAGCAGATAAATTTCTTGCGGGTGTCCAACTCAATGGTGAAAAAACACTGACAAAACCCGCTCAGCTGGAAATTCTGGCGCCTCAATTAGCCCGCCTGACTATCAGTGAAGGGCGTTACCATCAAGTGAAACGCATGTTTGCAGCGGTAGGTAATCGGGTAACTGAGCTTTACCGTGAGCGAATCGGTGAAATTATCTTAGATCCTGAGTTGGAACCAGGGGAGTACCGACCGTTAACTGAGCAAGAAATAGCCAGTATTAATGCTCCTTAATCTTAGAGTTCATCCCTTTAGGGATTACATATTCACAAGAATAGTCCGCAACAATCGTGCCACTCCGCCTATTGGGGCAGGTTCTTAGTTTTAGTTAATCATTCTAAATTATTGGAGAAATAAGCGTGCAACAACAACGATCATCCTATTTAGGGTTGATTTTGATCCTTGGGCTGCTTTCTATGTTAATGCCTCTTGCCATTGACATGTATTTACCCAGCTTGCCAACCGTTGCTAAAGATTTCGGTGTGGATAGCGGGCGGGTTCAGATGACACTGAGCAGTTATATTCTTGGTTTTGCTATCGGTCAGATGGTATATGGACCAATGGCTGACAGTTTGGGGCGTAAGCCGGTTATTTTGGGTGGCGTTATCGTGTTTGCTCTGGCGTCAGCCGCGTGTACGATAGCCAAGGATATTGACGATTTTATTTATATGCGGTTTTTGCATGGGTTTTCCGCCGCTGCTGCGAGTGTTGTTATTAATGCCCTGATGCGGGATATGTTCACGAAAGATGAATTTTCACGCAGTATGTCTTTTGTGATATTGGTAATGACTATTGCACCATTAATTGCCCCAATTCTTGGTGGCATGATGATGATTTGGTTCACATGGCATGCTATTTTCTGGATTATTGCGATCACTGCTGTGATAGGGGTATTCCTTGTCGCTTTCTTTATAAAAGAAACTTTACCGAAAGAGAAAAGGCAAAAGTTTCATCTTCGTACAACCATAAGCCAGTTTATTATGTTATTCCGCCAGCGCCGCGTATTTTGTTACATGCTTGCCAGCGGATTTTCGTTTGCGGGAATGTTTTCTTTTCTCAGTGCCGGGCCGTTTGTTTATATTGAGTTGAATGGTGTGTCGCCACAGAAATTTGGTTATTATTTTGCACTTAATATCGTCTTTCTGTTTGTGATGACAACAATAAATAGTCGTTATGTACAGCGCTTTGGCGCGTTGAGAATGATGTATTTTGGTTTAAGTATGCAATTTATTATGGGGATCTGGCTGTTATTGTCTACCGCACTGGATTTTGGTTTTATTTCTTTGGTCATCGGTGTGGCAGCTTATGTCTGTGGTATTGCCATGATTACATCCAATGTAATGGCGGTGGTTTTAGATGGTTACCCGCATATGGCAGGGACAGTATCTTCATTGGCAGGTACCATTCGTTTTGGGATTAGTGCTTTGGTTGGGGTATTAATTGCCATGTTCCCTGCGCGTAGTGCCTGGCCAATGGTTGGTTCTATGGTTTTATGTGTTATTTTGGCTACGCTGCTTGTTATATATGCAAAAAGAGGTCATGGTTAGAAACAGAAGGCTGCTTTATTGCAGCCTTTTCCTTAGGTTGTAAACTACAAATGCTTTTTTGGTGATGTTGTTTTGTTGTGATTTTATGCGGGCCGTCGAGACGTAATTTTATTACAGAATAATGTCTGTCTTCGTTAATATATTTCATCTTGATAGGATGATATTTAATATGATTTTTTTAAATAACTATTCAGATTAGGGGATTGTGCCACACTGTGTTATTCGAATATCTGCCATTAAACTGAGATGGTATTAACTATGTGGTATTAAAAGCATTTTCTGTATCACTAACATTATCATTATAAATGATAATGTTAGTAGCTAAATTATTGGGTTGTTTCCTGAATATTAGGGATATTTTGGTGTTGAATGGTTTGATGGTATCGATATTCTTCCGGGATGAAGCCATTGTTATTTTATTCTTTTATTATTTCTTAATATGCCGTATTTATTGATTTTTATATTCGAATTGGACTGAGAGGTTGATGTGTAAATGTAAGGAAATTCCGAATTATTTTGCTTTGGGAATGATTAATTGTTAATGCATTGGTGGTGATTATGGGTTTGTTGTTGCATTTTTGTTAAATAAAAAATATTCAATAGCGTTATCATTAGATTGTTATTAATTTTTCCTTATAAAACATATTGTTATCTATTTGTTTTTACAGTCCTTGTTTGATTCTTATGTTAAAGAGTTGGGTTGAAAAAATAAAATATGTGAACAATCGTTAAACATACAGTTAGTTTTTTGCATAAAAATAAATTGAGTTTTCTTTTAAAAAAGTATAAATATATAGAAAATGCGAGCTCGATCTCATTTTTTCTAAGGTGAAGTTTGAAATTAATGTAATACTATAAACACAAATTTAACTTTTTGTTTACCTTTTTGGGGAGTTAGTTATTCGGTTTTGGCGAGTAGAACACCTGAAGATAGTCGCTAACTTTAACTTTTGTATCTATGTTCTTTCAGGTAGGAATAATTTGTGAATAATATTCAGCTTTCGGTGGTACATCGACTACCGCAAAGTTACAGGTGGTCACCCGGTTTTGCGGGTATCAAAGTTGAGCCACTTCCAGTTGATGAAGTGAATGTAAAAAGCAGCCTGATGGGGTTGAAGTTACTCAGCCACGAAGATATGGCTGCATGGAATGTTATGCAAAAATTACAGCAATCACTTGCTGATATGCAAATTGAAAGTACTGTGATTGAATGGGAAGGTCAGCCGTGCTTGTTTATTGATAGTGAAGACGAGAGTGCTGTTATGTGTCGTTTGAAGACACTTGGTGCTGCGATTGCTGAGAAGATAACAGCTCTTTATCCATTCTGATATAAACGCAAAAAGCGCTTCCATCAAAGGAAGCGCTTTTTTGTATACGCAAGGGAAAGAATTCTTAGCCGTTAGGAGGCATTATGCTATTGTTGATGACCCGGCGACCACCGTAATAACGTTTGCTCCAGTATGCGCTGTTTAACCTGGAAACAATCACACCATTGCTGGTGGAGGCATGAACGAATTGGTCATTGCCAACATAGATACCAACATGCCTTGTATGGGCACCTGTCTTAAACAAAACCAGATCGCCAGGACGTAATTTTGAGCGGTCGATTTTTTTGCCAATGTTTTGTTGTTCGAATGTTGAACGTGGCAGCTCCATGCCGAACTGGTCACGGAAAGTACGTTGAACAAAGCCAGAACAATCAATACCGCGTTTAGTGTTGCCGCCGAGTCGATAGGCAACCCCCTTCCAGCCATTGTATTGGCTAAGAATTTTAGATTTTATGTCCAGATTACGAACCAGTGCTTCGAATTCATCCTGAGACGCTTGAAGTAAGAAACCGTTCTTACCGTTTACTGCATGCGTATCAGTTTGTGTATTGCGAAATTTTGAAGAATCTGGTGAGCTGCACGCGGATAAAGTGATCGCTACGAACAGCGCGAGTATCAGGCGCGTAATGTATCTCAGTGCCGGTTGAGATTTGACCATTATTTTTGTTTTCCCTTGCTATCCTTACCTTAAGTTGGTCGCTATTATTGAAAAATATCAAACGCTTCGAAGCCTGGTGTCAGAAAAAGCAATAAGCAAACAACGCGTTTACTGTAAAAACGCGTCGGATGCCACGTTTTATGACGATATTTACAATAAATGTTATTCAGACCGAGAGTACAGAAACAATCAGGAAAAGGCGAGTATTTAATGGCATAATTTACAAAAAATTAGATTTCTCAGTACGAGAGATTAGGAATGTTGCTAATTTATGTTATTTATGTGGATCTTATGAGCAATCAGGAAGGTTAAATACCTTCCCAATATTCCTCAGTAATAAGGGGCATACGAGAAGGCGTTTATACCGGGCGACCAATTTGTGGTAGGCTCTTATCCAACCAGTTAATCATTATGTCACTTAATGGTGTTAATAATAACCAACTTGCTCCAATGAGAACCACAGATAAAGAACCGACTGCAATATCAGTAAACCAGTGCGCTCCCGCGATAATGCGGGGTAACGTAAATATGACCATAATCAGTAATGCAATGGAGAATGCTTTAACTGAGATATAGCGAAGCATGAAGCAGCTGAAAATGAATAGCATTAATCCATGATCGCCTGGAAAACTATCGCCAGATGAATCCTTAGTCATCAGATTAGTCATTTCACTCATGCGATTGATATTATCAAATGTTAATGTCGGGCTTGGACGAATGACAGGGAGCTGATGACTGATTTGATTAAGTATAATTGTGCTTATCAGCATGACCAGGCCAATCATGAATAATCTGCGTTTGCCTGCGTAATTCTGCTTACGAAATACGCTATAATAAAGTCATCCCATACATAAAAGTGAAATTACATCGAAAGCCCTGATATTCAAAAATGCTACAAACTCTGTAAATTTTGAACCCGATATTAATTTCTCATTAAAGAAGTAGAAGATTACAGAGTCGATATTTAACCAAAAACCGTGGTGCTCTGGTAAATACCAGGAGAGAAATAAAGTGATCCCTAACAGGTTAAGTGTAAATATGGTAAATGAATGACTGCATGTCATAGGATACCATTTGTTAAAAGTAAAATTCAGTAATAATCAAGCTCATAATTATGTAGGTTAATATAACAAGTGTTAGGTAACAATGTTATGAATTCAGTCCCTATCATAAGTTAATCTGGTGGTTTTTTATCTGTTTTGTGCTTTTTCCTGCTGATGCTTATTTGATTTGGTAAATATTTATGCTCAATTTTGTCGTTTTTATTGAGTAATAGTGGCAATATTTAAAGTTATAAATTTTTAATTTATTAATTATTACTTCTGATAATTTTCACATTGAAAGATGTAAGTGTTTTAATCAATTTCAAAAGCTAAAAACAGTAATAAAACAATAAAAATAGCCGTTACCAATAGCATGGACTCGTAAGTTTTTCCGATTTCCAGATTGATTTTGCATTTGGAAATCTCAGCAAATAATGCTGTCTTATGGCGAGGGTTTTATGTCTATATTCCGGGTTATGGTGGGTTGTTTTTTCCTAATGATTTCTGGTGTTGTTAGTAGTGAGTCAGAGACAAGACTAGGTACAGGGGTTATTCACTTTTCAGGTGCAATTGTTGAACCACCATGTCGTTTTGATTGGCATGACCACTGGACTGACACCACTTGCTGGCGAAAAGGAGATAAAATTACCCAGCGACGAAAATTGGATTTCCAAAATGATGTTTATTTTTATTTACCACACCAAATTGGTGTAACAGAAATTAAATGGGTAAAAGGAGAAAAGAAAATCGGAATTGTTACAATTTCTTATAATTGATATTAAGATAAATATTATTTCTTCAATACTTAACTGAATAATATTTGGAATGTTATTTTTCATTTTTTAGCAATATAAATGAAAATCAATGGCGAATTTACGCTTGCATTTTATTTGGAAATTCAAATTATGCCTAAATTATAAAGATAAACGGATAGTTAATTAAATAATCTAAAATGAGTTGCTCTGTTTTATACAGAGCAACTTAGGATTAGCTAATGTTGTTAATCACAACGCCCCATATAGCGACGTTCTGCAATATGAATACGGATTTTTTCGCCGTTACTGATATATTCAGGTACTTGGACGGTCAGCCCGGTACTCATTTTTGCAGGTTTTGTCCGCGCACTGGCTGAGGCACCTTTAATTCCGGGAGTAGTTTCTTCAATAACCATATCGACTGTCTGCGGCAGTTCAAGGGCAATAACCTGTCCCTCTATTGTCAGAACTTGCATACCCGGCAGGCCACCTTCAGGGATGAATAGTAATTCTTCTTCGATTTGTTCTTTTTTAAAATGATAAGGTGTGAAATCTTCGTCATCCATGAAGACATATTCATCGCCATCAATATAGGAAAAATTAACGCTGCGACGAGTTAGGTTAATCGTATCAATGATATCATCACCCTTGAAACGTTCTTCCACTTTTTGCCCGGTACGGATATCGGTAAAACGCATTTTATATAGTGTGCTGGCTCCCCGGGCGCTTGGTGCTTGAATATCAATATCTTTGACTAGCAGTAACTTACCATTATAACTGACGGCAATACCGCGTTTAATTTCGTTGGCTTTAGCCATATGTAACCTTCCATAAAACTGGGAGAGAATAACCGGCGACAAAATTACTCGTAGTTAGGGAATTAGGCAAGTGGGGATCAGAAAACCCCAGCGTTTTTTTACGTTGGGGTTTGTAGAAAGAATATCGGGTATATCAGCGATACACGGGCAGTAAATCAAAGGAGGCCAGGATATGAGCTACCGCGTTCATCAAGCCAAACAGAATGATAAATCCGATAAGGAATTTCCCACCTGGTACCTGATAACTGGCATTAGGGAAACGCCGGCGACTTGCCCGAGTCATAAGTGCCGGGACAATAACAGCCCAAATGGTTGCGGCTAATCCGGCAAAGCCAATAGCATACAGAAAACCATTGGGAAACAGCAAAGCCAGGGCTGTAGGTGGAATAAATGTTACTAATGCAGATTTTAACCGGCCGGTGCTGTTATCTTTAAAGCCAAAGAAATCAGCTAGGTAATCAAACAGCCCTAAAGAGACACCAAGAAATGAACTTGCCAACGCCATATAAGAAAATGCGTTTAGAAGCTGGGTAACGGTTGTGTTGTTGGTTGTATTATCCATTTGTTTCAGTAAATCACCGATATTCCCGCCATCAGCAATAATCTGTTTGAATGCTTCACGGGGAATATTCCCCTGAATAACATATTGCCATAGGATATAAATAGTCAGTGCGATTAACGTACCGAATAACAGGCTGTGAACAACGGCTTTGCTGTCTTTATGATAATATTTCACCAAACCTGGGACGTTACCGTGATATCCGAATGAAATTAATAAATAGGGTAGGGCGGCTAAAGCGTAAGGCATATAACTTGCTGCCGTATCCCTTGGTATAGTATTGCTTTGATTGAATAGGATAACAGATTTAACTTCTGTAAACATGCCACCAACGGACATAAAAAAAGCAATAACCATACCCCCGATCAAAATTGTGCTCAGACGATCGACGGCTTTAGTTGATAGCCAGACAATAAATGCGACGATAAAGGAGAAAATAAAGCCGGTGCTAGCCTGTGATATTGGAATAATATTTTTAAAATTGTGGGCAATGATTGAGCCGCCGGCTGAAATATAGGCGTAGGTCAGTGTGTAGAGAACAAATGCAATTGAGACGCCGTTGATCGCATTCCATCCTTTGCCAAGTAAATCTTTAGTAATGGTATGGAAGCTCGCCCCTGATGGATAATTCAGGTTGGCTTCCAGAATCATTAAGCCGGAAAAATACATACAAGCCCATGTATAAACCAGCAGAATAATTGAGCCAGTAAACCAGATACCGGAAGTCACCACGGGAGTGGAGAACATTCCGGCACCAACAGAGGTTCCGGCAATTATCATTGCCCCACCAAGTATGGAAGGGCGCTTTGAACTCTGAGTTGTCTCAATGGACATATTAACTCCTGCTGAGTATATTGTTTCTTTGTACTAGCTTAAAGATACATTTTTGTATGTAGAGTGTAAATAGACGTCATAAAGGATTATTTGAAATTGAACTAATATAAGTTGGTTCACTCAGTAAGATAGAAACAATTCTCTCGCCACATTTTTATGGCATTCCGGCTGGCTTCAAAATGGGGTTCAGGGAGATTATCAGGATCGCACCACATAAGTTGTTCGCATTTTTCCGGCTCCATTAGTTTTGGTTCACCACCTGGGTGTTTAGCCAATAAACAGACTGAAATGGTATGTTTCCCTTCTTTTTGATAAGTCTGAAGATTATTACAAACACCATAGACTTTTGGTGATTGTATCGTCAGACCCGTTTCTTCTTCAATTTCACGGATTGCACATTGTTCAAATGTTTCTCCGGCATCAACATGACCACCAAATATTGACCAGTATGGCGCATGTTTACTGCTGCGTTTTCCAAGTAATACCTGACCATATTCATTCACAATAACAACGCCAACACCAACAATTACGGACATTTGATATATTCCTTCAGATAAGTTTCAGCAAATTAGCATCTCTTTTTGAGAAAAAAACTCAAGACTATTCTTATTCCGTAAATCAGTATAAGACAACGATCAAGAAAGTATGGAATTTAACTGAAACGATTCAATTTTAATGGTATAAATGGAACTGAAAATTCATAGTAATGATGATTATCTACTTAGGAGACATCGGGCATAATGAGCCGTAGAGTTGCCACTATCACCTTAAACCCAGCTTATGATTTGGTTGGATTGTGCCCGGAAATCGTCAAAGGGGCGATTAATCGTGTGCAAGCAGCCGGACTGCATGCGGCAGGGAAAGGCAATAATGTTGCTAAAGTTTTGTGTGATTTAGGCGTTGATATCACTGTCAGTGGTTTTCTGGGTAGGGAAAATCAGGAAGGATTTCAGCAATTCTTCAGTGAAAATGGCATGGAAAATCGTTTCCATTTAGTGCCGGGCAGAACACGAATTAATGTCAAATTAACAGAAGAGAGCGGTGAAGTAACGGATTTCAATTTCTCTGGTTTTTATGTTAGTGAAACGGAATGGTCGGAATTTGTTAATGACTCGCTTTCATGGCTCGGACAGTTTGATATGGTTGTTGTCAGTGGTAGCTTACCCGCGGGTGTTTCTGCTGAATCGTTTACCGATTGGATGGCCCACTTGCGCCAGCTTTGCCCTTGTATTATTTTCGACAGCAGCCGTGAAGCGTTGGTTGCGGGTCTGAAAGCGTCTCCCTGGTTAGTTAAACCGAATCGCTATGAACTTGAGGTCTGGGCGGGGCGTCTGTTACCTGAGTTATCCGATGTGATCATGGCGGCACATCAACTCAGGGACCAGGGAATTGCTCATGTCGTTATATCCTTAGGTGAACAGGGCGCATTATGGGTTAATGCATCTGGAGCATGGTTGGCAAGACCACCGCCTTGTAAAGTTGTCAGCACTGTGGGTGCCGGTGATTCAATGGTCGGTGGTTTGGTTTATGGTTTGCTGATGCGGGAGTCCAGTGAACACACGTTGCGATTGGCAACGGCTGTATCGGCGCTTGCTGTTAGCCAGCCTAATGTGGGTATCAGCAATCGCCCCGAATTAGCCGCAATGATGGCTAAAATTGAACTGACACCCGTTAAATGAAAAGGACCATTAATTTTGTTGTGATTTCAGCCAAGCAATTTCTTGTGGCCAAATATCTGGATTAATTGTTTCAAGGATTAGCGGAATTCCATTAAAACGGGCATCTTGCATAATATAACTGAAAGGTGTTTTGCCAATATTTCCTTCCCCAAGGCTATGATGTCGGTCAACACGGCTGGCAAATTCACTTTTGGCATCATTTAAATGCATTCCGCACAGATACTGAAAGCCAACAATTTTTTCAAACTCCTGAAAAGTTTGCTGACAAACGTCTTCAGTACGCAAATCATAACCAGCGGCAAAGGCGTGACAGGTATCAATACAGACACCAACCCTGTTCTTATCTTCAACTCTGTTAATAATTGCTGCCAGATGTTCAAATTTGAACCCCAGATTTGTGCCCTGACCTGCGGTATTTTCGATAACAGCGGTGACTCCCTGCGTTTTATTGAGAGCGATATTAATAGATTCTGCAATTCGTGTCAGGCAGTTATCCACATCTATCTTGTTAAGATGACTGCCAGGATGGAAATTCAATAAATCGATACCCAGTTGTTCACAACGTTGCATTTCGTCAATAAAAGCCAGCCTGGATTTTTCCAGTGCTTCAATGTCTGGGTGACCAAGATTAATCAGATAACTGTCATGAGGGAGAATTTGCCGGCTACCGTATCCATAGCGCTCACAATTTTCTTTAAATTTATCGATAATGTCAGTGGCTAAAGGTGGTGCATTCCACTGGCGCTGGTTTTTTGTGAACAGGGCAAAAGCAGTCGCTTTTAGTTCGTGAGCCCGGATAACTGCCTGATCGACGCCGCCGGCAGCGCTGACATGTGCTCCAATAAATTTCATCATTCTTCTCCTTCCTATTTACACCATTTTGACATTGTTCAATCGCTTATTGAACCTTAAGAACGGAAAGGTCATAGGTTGTTGAAGCTCTTCAATGCATATGTTCCGATCAACCAAACCAATATTGAACGCCCAGATTTATCAAGAATCCACCAACCATCAGCCATACAAACAAAATCAGAGCCAGTAAAATGGGTTTAAATCCAGCCTGACGGATGGCACTCACATGCGTGGTTAAACCTAGTGCAACCATTGCCATGGCAAGCATAATAGTATCAATCTGAATCAAACAACTCACTGTTTTTGCAGGTAATAAATCGAACGAGTTAAAACCTGCTATTGCAATAAAAATTACCGCAAACCAGGGAATGGTAATCGGCGTTCTCGCTTGGTTTTTCTCTCCGTTTTTTGCTCCGGTACGGCTGATGTAACTGGATAACAACAACAAGAATGGCGCCAGCATCATAACTCTAATCATCTTGCTGATAACTGCCGCGTTTTCAGCTTGATCATCAATAGCATGACCGACAGCAACAACCTGAGCAACTTCATGAATGGTGGAGCCTGTAAAGATACCGAAAGCTTCTTGAGTCAATGGGATCCACTGGTAATGCTCATTGAGCTGATAGAACCATGGATAAATGAAAATAGCGATAGTACCGAAGATGACAACTGTTGACACTGCAACAGCAACTTTGCTGGCGGGGGCATTCACTACCGGTTCGGTTGCCATAATGGCCGCTGCACCGCAGATACTGCTGCCGGAACCAATCAGCATTGAGGTTTGCTGATCTAATCCAAAGAGTGATTTGCCCAGCCAGATTGCAATAAAGAACGTTGAAGACAACATAATAGCGTCAATCAAAAGACCGGTAGTGCCTACATCGGCAATTTGCTGAAATGTCAGACGGAAGCCATAAAGAATAATCCCTGCTCGCAGAAGATAATGTTTTGAGAAATGGATACCCTTATCACAATGAGATTTAAGTAAAGGATAGACGGTATTACCGGCAATGATTCCTGCAAGGATCGCCAGTGTCAGTGCACCCAGTCCCATATTAACAAACCACGGGATATTTCCGGCGTATATTGAAATTGCAGTCAGTATTGCTGCCAGTATGAGTCCAGGTATTAAGTTCATACCGGGAATTGACGGTTGTTGACTGAGTTTTTCTTCATGAATGTCAGACATAGATATTTCTCACTTTGCTTATATGTTTTAAACATAAGCATATAGCAAATCAATTTATCATTAAAATTGATAATATTTTTATGTATAATCGTAAAAAGTGGTAATAAAAAGAGGATTTTTGTTAAGTTGTTTATTGCTGTATAAAATTAAAACAACCTATTTCGATGACACCATATTTTGCGGGGCAATATGCATATCACATTGAGGCAATTGGAAGTTTTCACGGAGGTATTGAAAAGCGGTTCAACGACACAAGCCTCCCAGCAGTTAGCGCTATCTCAATCCGCAGTGAGTGCTTCATTAACGGATTTGGAAAGCCAGCTTGGCGTACAGCTCTTTGACCGAGTAGGAAAACGGTTGGTGACTAATGAGCATGGTCGTTTACTCTATCCCAAGGCTTTGGCATTGCTGGAACAGGCGGGGGAAATTCAGCTGTTGTTCAAACAGGAATTGGGTGCATTACGTATTGCTGCCAGTAGTACCATTGGGAATTATATGTTACCGGAGATGTTGGCAAATTATCGCCTGGATTTTCCAGATACCCCTCTGGAGCTAAACATCAGTAATACACAGGATGTTATCAATTCTATACTCGAATTCCGCGTTGACCTTGGTTTGATAGAAGGTTCTTGCCATAGTCCTGAATTGATAACTCAGCTCTGGATGGAGGATGAGTTGGTTATTTTTTCTTCGCCTAAGAACCCGCTAGCTAAACAGAATCTGAAACTGGATGATCTAACCAAAGCATCGTGGATATTAAGAGAAAGGGGTTCGGGGACCAGAGAGGTATTGGATCATCTGTTGTTTGCCCGCTTACCTGGGTTCAAGATTCTGATGGAGTTGGGAAATTCCGAGGCGATAAAACATGCGGTCAAATTTGGCATGGGGATTAGTTGCTTATCCAGACGGGTCGTTGCAGAGCAATTGGAAAATCGTACTTTGCTGGAATTAAAAGTGCCGGAGTTGAAACTTTTCAGGATGTTGTACCTGGTTCATCATCGGCAGAAGCATATGTCCAATGCATTGCAAAAACTGCTCAGTTATTGCCGGTGAGTTTTACGTTTTGTTTAAAATTTAGAATTACCTGTGTTTCTTATAATTTTCTCTAAATTATGAAGGTATCTTATAACAGCGCTTCCTCGCTATTTTGACAGTGAGGATTTGCTACAATCCGCCATCAGACTTATTTGCAGCTAACAGGAACAGAATGTCTCAACAACAACAAAGTGTTTCCCAGAAACCAGTAGTGCAACATTTGCGCCGTGAATTGAAAGCACGGCATATGGCAATGATTGCCATTGGCGGATCAATAGGTACCGGGTTATTCGTGGCTTCAGGTGCGACGGTTTCACAAGCAGGGCCTGGTGGAGCATTACTTTCCTATGCATTAATTGGTCTGATGGTTTATTTTCTGATGACCAGTCTGGGGGAATTGGCTGCTTATGTGCCTGTCTCTGGCTCTTTCTCAACTTATGGCTCCAAATATGTTGAAGAAGGATTTGGTTTCGCCCTTGGTTGGAATTACTGGTACAACTGGGCGGTGACTATCGCTGTGGATTTGGTTGCTGCTCAGTTAGTGATGAATTACTGGTTACCCGATATGCCGGGCTGGATCTGGAGCGCGCTATTCCTCGCACTAATTTTCCTGTTGAATTTTATTTCAGTGAAAGGTTTTGGTGAGGCCGAATATTGGTTCTCTTTGATTAAAGTCAGCACAGTTATTGTCTTTATTGCGGTCGGATTATTGATGATAAGCGGTATCATGAAAGGTGCGGAAGGCGCCGGATGGCATAACTGGACTGTGGGTGATGCGCCTTTTGCTGGTGGTTTCTCTGCCATGATCGGCGTGGCAATGATCGTTGGATTTTCTTTTCAGGGAACTGAGCTGATTGGTATTGCTGCGGGTGAATCCAAAGATCCAGAAAAAAATGTTCCCCGCGCAGTACGTAAAGTATTCTGGCGTATTCTGCTGTTTTATATTTTTGCGATCCTGATTATCAGTCTGATCATTCCTTATACTGACCCAAGTTTACTGCGTAATGAGGTCGGTGATATCAGCGTCAGTCCGTTTACGCTGGTATTTGAAAATGCCGGTTTATTATCAGCTGCGGCTGTGATGAACGCTGTTATTTTGACAGCGGTGTTGTCTGCCGGTAACTCAGGTATGTATGCCTCTACCCGTATGTTGTTCACACTGGCAAAAGAGGGCAAGGCACCGAAGATTTTTGGAAAATTATCCAAAGGTGGTGTACCGCGTAATGCTTTGTATGCAACAACGGTTGTTGCTGCTTTGTGTTTCCTTAGTTCAATGTATGGTAACCAGACCGTCTATTTGTGGCTGTTGAATACCTCAGGTATGACAGGTTTTATTGCCTGGTTGGGGATTGCTATCAGCCATTATCGTTTCCGCCGTGGTTACATCGCTCAAGGGCTGGATTTAAGTAGACTGCCTTATCGTTCAGGGTTTTTCCCGGTTGGTCCAATCTTTGCGTTTATTCTGTGTCTGACCATCACATTAGGGCAGAATTACCAGGCATTTCTACAAGACAAAATTGACTGGTATGGTGTAACCGCAACTTATATTGGTATTCCATTATTCTTGTTGATTTGGTTTGGTTATAAATTGGTGAAGAAAACTAATTTTATTAAATATAACGAGATGAAATTTCCTGATATCCCAAATAAGTGAATTTGATCATGCTAAATGATGATTAACAGGCCGGCAGGGATCTTGGGAAAAATGTTAATTCGGCATGGTTTTACGGGTTTTTATTTTGATTCACGATTGATTTATTATTATCTTAACGTTTATTTATTGGAGTAAATAAACAGTTATTAATAGAAGTCAGAAGAAACTGCCCATTTTGTAACCGAATGGGCGGTTTTTTATTTTTCATAGAGTTAGTATGAAATTAGTTACTCAATTTACTAAAATCTGTGTAAATAACATTGATAAGTATTCTCGTTTACTTTATTGTTAGCGCCATAATTATTAATATGAAAGGGGCTAGCAAAGTGAAATTTGTATCTCGATCCATTGCAAAAAGTATCAGTATCGGCCTATTGGCGGGTTCAGCAGTCATGGCAAGCTTCGCGTCATGGGCTGAAACGGTCACTGATGTAGCGGGTCGCACTGTTGAAGTTCCTGAGAATATAAACCGTATTTTGTTGGGCGAAGGCCGTTTGTTTCATGCTGTCGCTTTACTTGAAGGAGATAAGCCCCTGGCTCGTATCGCGGGTTGGCAAGGTGATTTCCGCAAATTGGACCCACAGTCCTATGCTGTCTATAAAGCTAAATTTCCTGAAATTGACAAAATTCCTTTGATTGGTAACACCAGTGCTGACAGCGTTAGCGCTGAAAAAGTGTTAACCCTCAATCCAGACATTGCTATTTTTGGCTTATCCGGTCATGGGCCTGGTAAGAACAGTGAATTAGTTACCCAGCTTGAAAAGGCAGGTGTTCCGGTTGTTTTTGTTGACTTCCGTACTGAGCCGTTAAAAAACACGCTCCCGAGCATTCGTATGCTAGGTAAAGTACTGCACCGTGAAAAACAAGCGGCAGAGTATGCTGATTTCTACGAGAAAAATGTCAAATTGGTGACTGATATCACCAGTAAAATCTCAGAAGAGAAAAAGCCAAGCGTATTTATCGACTTGAGAGCCGGCGCTTTTGAAGACTGCTGTGGGACGGCCGGTAATGGTAATTTGGGTAACTTTATCGATCTGGCTGGTGGCAAAAACATTGCTAAAGATGTTCTGCCAGGCGCGCTTGGCAACATGAACCTCGAAAAAGTTATTGCCGTTGACCCTTATATTTACATTGCCAGTGGAGCAAAAGCGCCAGACAGCAATGAACCTGGTGTAAAACTGGGGGCACAATCAACACCTGAACTGGCAAAAGCCAGTCTGAAAACAATGACTGAACGCAAAGGTATCAGCTCGTTGACTGCGGTCAAAGAGGGCAGAGATTATGCTATTTGGCATAACTATTACAACTCTCCATATAACGTGATAGTTGCTCAGGTATTTGCTAAGTGGTTCTATCCTGAACAGTTTGCAGATTTGGACCCACAGAAGACACTGAATGAATTACACAATAAATTCCTGGCAGTTGAGCCATCAGGTGTTTATTGGGTCAGTGAGAAGTAATTAGTAAGATAGGTAACAGAAACAATGAGTGCCACTACCGAGCTTATGCCAACGGTGAAACAACAATCAGATGACAACGGTGTAAAAGCCCATTACCAACATATTTTACGCCGGCGTATCGTGATGATGATGTTCATCTTCCTGGTTATCGGTGTTTCCTTGGTAATAGATTTTACTATAGGGCCATCAGGTTTATCTTTGCAGTCTCTCTGGCAGACTTTAGTGTCACCAGAGAGTATGGATGCGGGTACACGGGTTATTGTTTGGGATATCCGTTTACCTTACGCTTTGATGGCGGTGGTGATCGGTCTGTCTCTTGGGCTGGCTGGTGCTGAAATGCAGACAATTCTGAATAATCCATTGGCAAGCCCTTTCACTTTAGGGGTTTCTCAGGCGGCTGCATTTGGTGCTGCGTTGGCCATCGTGTCAGGTGTTGGTATTCCGGGCCTGCCTGACCAATGGCTCATCTCTGCGAACGCCTTTATTTTTGCTTTTCTGTCAGCGTTGATGCTGGATGGTATTACCCGTTGGACACGGGCTGCCACTTCTGGCGTGGTGTTGTTTGGTATTGCGCTGTACTTTACTTTCAATGCACTGGTTTCCATGATGCAGTTTATTGCAACTGAGGATACCCTTCAGGGGTTGGTACTGTGGACAATGGGTAGCCTTGCCAGAGCAACTTGGATAAAACTGGGTGTTATGTTGCTGGTATTTGCAGCTATATTTCCGATTTCAATGATGAATGCTTGGAAATTGACAGCGTTGCGTTTGGGTGAAGATCGTGCAATCAGTTTTGGTATTGATGTTCGTCGCCTGCGCTTGGGTACATTGCTGCGTATCAGTATTCTTTCCGCTTTAGCGGTTGCATTTGTCGGACCAATTGCCTTTATCGGTTTGGTTGCACCCCATATTGCTCGTATGATGTTTGGGGAAGATCACCGCTTCTATTTGCCTGCCAGTGCACTGATTGGTGCATTAGTGCTGTCTATGACGTCGATTGTCTCGAAGAACTTGATCCCAGGTGTCATTATTCCGGTTGGGATAGTTACCGCATTAGTTGGGGTTCCATTCTTCCTTAGCATAATTTTACGCCATAGGGGGAATGTATGAATCAGGGATTAACGATTAATAATTTTTGCGCGGGCTATCCGAAAAATCCGGTCATTGAAAATTTAAATGTTTCAACGTTATCCCGTGGAAAAATTACGGTATTACTGGGGCCAAATGGTAGCGGAAAATCAACACTTTTACGTTCTTTGGCTGGATTAAATCGCGCAAGCGGGCAGATCTGGCTCGATGGTCAGGATTTGATGAAAATGAATTTTGCCCAGCGGGCAGAAAATGTGGTTTATTTGCCACAAAGTTTGCCTGCTGGTGTTCATTTACATGTGCTGGAATCCATTATTGTTGCGCAGCGGGCCTCCGGTGGGCGTCATTCTGAAACCAGCGAAGAAGAAGTGATGTCTTTATTACGTCAGTTGGGGATTGAACATCTGGCGTTATGTTATTTAGATCAATTATCCGGTGGTCAAAAACAGTTAGTTGGATTGGCACAATCGTTAATTCGTAAGCCAACATTGTTATTATTAGATGAGCCACTCAGTGCGCTGGATTTAAATTATCAATATCATGTCATGGATTTGGTTGCACAAGAAACATATCGTCGTAATATTATTACGGTAGTAGTGGTGCATGATATTAATATCGCTTTGCGCCATGGTAACCATGTATTAATGTTACAAAAAGGGAATTTAATTGCTGAAGGCATTCCTGAACAAGTTATTACGCCGGATAGTTTGGCACAAGTTTATGGGGTCAGAGGCAGAATTGAATACTGTTCTCAGGGTGTTCCGCAGGTATTGATTGATGGCTTGGTTTCCAAGTTAGCCAGTTAGAACCTATTGTAACGTATTGTTTAAAAAAATATTGTTGATAAAACATGGGAATGGACAGCGCATAGAAACCGGAACGGTACTTATAAATAAGTGAGGGATGGGCTATTTCGCTCGTATTATCATGCGCTTAAAAACGATTATTTTTGTCTAGGTAATGTTCAGATCCATTATTTATTGCAAAGAATGAAAAATAAAATAATTTAATGAGATAGGAAAGTCACTTATATTTTATGATCATAAAATATAAGTAAATCTAATAAAAAACAATAAAACCACACAGAGGTAAATATTTTTCCTCGTTATTTGAGCATATGTTGATTATCCATTTTTACATATGAATAAAACATAATTATATTTCTTGGAGAATCGGGAATGGGTGTTTTTAATAAAAGAAAAATCGCGTTAGGAGTTATTGCTGCAATCTCATCTGGCTCTGTTTTTGCGGCCAGTGACAGTAATGACACTATTGTTGTAACTACTGCTTCAGGCTTCCAACAGAAGATTGAAGATGCGCCAGCGTCTATTTCTGTGGTGAGCCGTGAGCAATTGGAAACCAAGGCTTATCGTGATGTGACTGATGCACTGAAAGATGTACCGGGAGTACTTATAACCGGAGGTGGTAGCAGCAGTGATATCAGTATTCGTGGTATGTCATCTAAGTATACTATGATTCTGGTTGATGGTAAGCGTATTGATACCCGTAATACCCGTCCAAACAGTGACGGTTCTGGTATTGAGCAGGGGTGGTTGCCGCCATTGGCTGCTATTGAACGTATTGAAGTGATACGTGGTCCTATGTCCTCTCTGTATGGTTCTGATGCGATGGGAGGAGTGATCAACGTTATTACCCGTAAAGCGCAGAAAGAGTGGAAAACCAGCCTTCGCGCTGATACCACTTTGACTGAACGTAAAAATTCCGGTAACAGCCATCAGAGCAGCATTTATGCAGCAGGCCCGATAATTGACGGACTATTGGGATTACAAGTGCATGGCCTGTATTCTCACCGCAACGAAGATAAATTTATTGGCGGCTTTAACAAGCAGGAAATGCGCAACGGTTCAGCAACTTTTTCTCTGACACCTGATGAACAGAATACTTTTGATTTTGTAGCGGGTCGTTATGAGCAGGATCGTGATTCAACTATCGGTAAGACGCGTGAATGCACGCCAAAATCTTGTGATGATAATGTAAATCGCTATAAACGTAATAATTATTCTATCACCCATAATGGCAACTATGACTTTGGTACCATAAATACCTACATTCAGCGTGACGAGTCAAGTAACCCCGGCCGTGACATGAAATATAATGAGACGGTATTTAATAATCATTCAGTCTTCATGCTGGATGATCATACAGTAAGCATTGGTGGTCAGTATCGTTATGAAGATTTGCGAGATGATGGTAACCAACTGCCTTCAGCAAGAGATGTGAATAAATTAACTCGCTGGAGCTGGGCGTTGGTTGCTGAAGATGAGTGGCAAATGACTAATGATTTTGCTCTGACTGGCGGCATCCGTATGGATAAAGACGAAAACTTTGGTGCACACTGGACGCCTCGTTTGTATGGTGTGTGGCATGCGGATGAACAATGGACGATTAAAGGTGGTGTCTCCACGGGTTATCGCTCACCTGATCTGCGTCATGTAGCCCCGAATTGGGGACAAGTAACAGGTGGCCGTTTCTTGAAGGGCATGATTTTAGGCAATTCAGATCTTAAGCCAGAGAAAACGGTTAGTGAAGAAATTAGTGTTATCTGGAACAATCAGGATAACTTTAATATTGGTATAACTCTCTTTAATACAGATTTTAAAGATAAGATCACTGAAATTAGAGATTGTGATAAAGACAGCGCTAAACCATGTGCTCCAATTAATGGAATAAATTATGACTTTATTAGTAAACGTGAGAACGTTGATAAAGTAAATATGCATGGTGTGGAGGCGACAATGAACTGGGATATCATTGAAGACTGGTCGTTGACAGCAAACTACACTTATACTGATTCAGAACAAAAAAGTGGGGATTTCAAAGGTAAGCCACTGAACAAAACGCCTAAGCATATGGCAAATGCGACTTTGAACTGGCAGACTTTACCGGAAATGAAAACCTGGACGCGCGTTAATTTCCGCGGCAAAACTTCGGATTACTTGTTACGTACCCGTATGGACAAGGGGACTCCATCCTATACCTTTGTGGATATCGGCGTTAGTTATAATTTGACTAAAGAGTTACGTGTGCTAGGTGGGGTATACAACGTATTTGATAAACGTGTTACTGAAGAGAATCATGGTTCGGTACTGGATGGCCGTCGTTATAACATTGGTATCACCTACGACTTCTGATAATTAGTTTTAGCTATAATGTGCTATAACCCCCTTGTTTGTTTCTGGCAGGGGGTTTTGTTTTTTTACTTCTACCTGCAAAAACTGAATGGCAATCCGTTTTGTGTTGTGCTACAACTTAATGCATGTCAAAAGAATGTATATGACATAGTTAAATTCCATAGCGTGATCAATTTGTGTGGTAAAAAATAATGGGCTTTTAGTGCGGTGACTATTGCTATTTCAAGTCTTCAAGTGCAGAATTCGCCCACTGGAAAATAACTGATGCGTTTATATGTGTCGGTTATTTTTTTTGCTTAGACTTATTTTTTACTATACTAGAGGCCGGATTCTGAGCCGGATAGATAATTGGCCCACGAGCAACCATAACGAGAATCGGTTGCCGTCATGAGGAACGCTAATATGGAGCAATTATTCTCTTTCGCACTTGTGCCAATTGGCGCAAGCTGCTGTGTTGATGACTACGGAGCGTTGAGCTCTGCGTATAATCCAGCCTCTAATTCCACTGCCTATAGGCAGAAGCGAAGTCTTCCCAGTAACTGTCGATTAAGTAGTACCGTAACACGAATCGAAGTTATGGGAGGTTTCGCTCATGTCGCATGATACTGTAATTCCAATTGGCACCAACCAAACTGGTGCGAACAATCGTGTTCAACTCAGAAAAACACTGACCTTAGTTCAGGTGGTGATGATGGGGCTTGCTTATCTGCAACCTACGACCATCTTTGATACTTTCGGGATTGTTTCTGGTTTGACTGACGGTCATGTAGCAACATCTTATGCTATTGCTTTGATCGCAATTCTGTTTACTGCCCTAAGCTATGGGAAATTGGTAAAACGTTTTCCTTCTGCCGGATCTGCATACACTTATGCACAAAAATCCATCAGCCCTCATGTTGGCTTTATGGTGGGTTGGTCATCGTTGCTGGACTATTTGTTCATGCCGATGATAAATATCTTGTTGGCGAAAATTTATCTCCAGGCCATTTTTCCCGGTGTAGATCCGTGGATCTTCGTTGTAGGTTTGACGTTTCTAATGACCGTTTTTAACCTGCGTGGGATTAACGTTGTTGCTAATCTCAACACAGGTATTGTTATTGTTCAGGTTGCAGTTATGCTTGTATTCGTGGGCTTGTTGATCCACGGCGTATACAATGGAGAAGGCGCAGGAACTTTATGGAGCGCAAGGCCATTTACTTCTGAAGATGCTCATTTAATCCCGATGATTACCGGGGCAACGATTTTGTGTTTTTCATTCCTTGGGTTTGATAGCATTAGCACGTTGTCCGAAGAGACGCCGAATGCAGGCAAGGTGATCCCGAAAGCGATCTTCCTGACGGCATTAATTGGCGGCATCATCTTTATTATGGTTTCTTATTTCTTACAGCTCTATTTTCCTGATATCTCTCGGTTCAAGAACCCGAATGAAGCTCAGCCAGAAATTATGCTGTATGTAGCGGGTACTTTATTTCAGTCCATCATTATGGTGTTCTCTTGTGTCACCGTTTTGGCTTCTGGTATGGCGGCTCACGCAGGTGTTTCCCGTCTGCTTTATGTTATGGGGCGTGATGGTGTATTTCCTGAGAAAGTATTCGGCTATGTGCATCCGAAATGGCGAACTCCGGCAATCAACGTATTGCTGGTCGGTCTTGTCGCGCTGTCCGCAATGATCTTTGATCTGGTTACTGCAACGGCTCTGATTAACTTTGGCGCGCTGATAGCATTCACTTTTGTAAACTTGTCGGTCATCTCTCAGTTCTATATTCGTGAACGTCGTAACCGTACACTGAAAGATACAATCAACTTCCTGGTATTACCGGTGATTGGGGCTTGTACTGTTGGTGTGCTGTGGATGAATCTGGAACAAAGTTCTATGGAGTTAGGGCTGACTTGGGGAGCAATTGGTTTGATTTATATGGTATTCCTGACCCGCAGCTTCCGTCAGCCGATGCCTCAGTGTTCTGAAATGGTTTAGTATTCGGTTTGAAAAAGAATAACGGCACCGAATTTGGCGCCGTTTTTTTTATGTTTCCCATTGTTGCAATAATTCAGAATAAGAATCTTAGGAAAAAAAACAGGGAGGTAGTTTGCAGATAAGAAAAATTTCAACGGTAAATGGAGAAAAACAATCTATGCTCTGAGAGGCGATTAAATTATAGAGGAAGAGACTATGAATGATGCAAAGACCTCTCAAAATCAACAACTCATCACTGCCCTGACCAATATTGTCGGTAAATCTCATATCCTGACTGCTCCCCATAAAACGGAACGTTATCGTAAAGGTTTTCGCTCCGGCCAAGGTGACGCTTTAGCTGTGGTATTTCCCGGTTCGCTGGTGGAACAGTGGCGTGTGTTTAAAGCCTGCGTTGAAGCAGATAAAATCATCTTGATGCAAGCGGCTAACACCGGTTTGACCGAAGGTTCTACACCAAATGGTAAGGATTACGACCGCGACATCGTGATCATTAGTACGTTGCGCATGAATAAAATACAGATCCTGAAACAGGGCAATCAGGTAGTCGCGCTGCCTGGCAGTACATTGTGGCAACTTGAACGTGCTCTTAAACCTCTGGGACGCGAGCCGCATTCCATTATCGGCTCTTCCTGTATTGGTGCTTCTGTGATTGGCGGTGTCTGTAATAACTCCGGCGGATCTTTGGTTCATCGTGGGCCAGCTTATACTGAAATGGCGTTATACGGACGAGTTAATGAACGTGGTAAACCAGAATTGATTAATCATCTGGGTATCTGTCTGGGAGAAACACCGGAAGAGATCCTCTCTTGTCTGGAAGGACAGCGTTACAGTGAGCAAGATGTAGAATATGGTCAGCGTAAAGCGTCTGATTATGAGTATGCGCAACGAGTACGTGACGTAGATGCTGATACGCCATCTCGTTTTAATTCTGATGAACGCCGTCTGTTTGAAGCCTCAGGATGTGCAGGTAAATTGGTTGTGTTTGCGGTTAGGCTTGATACTTTCCCGGCAGAGCCTTTATCTCAGGTATTTTATATTGGTACCAATCAAACTGATGTATTGACGGAATTGCGGCGCCATATATTAGCGAATTTTCGTCATTTACCGGTGGCGGGTGAATATATGCATCGGGATGTTTTCGATATTGCAGAAGTTTACGGTAAAGATACATTCATTATGATTGATAAGCTTGGTACGGATAAGATGCCAGCTTATTTTACTTTGAAAGGGAAAATGGACGCTATTTTCAACAGGATCCCATTTTTACCTGCCAATATTATTGATCGAATGATGCAAGGGTTAAGTCGTTTACTTCCTCCCCACTTACCTAAGCGTTTGAAAGAATATCGTGATCGGTTTGAGCATCATTTGATATTAAAAATGTCTGGTGATGGGGTTGAGGAAGCTAGAAATTGGCTGGAAAGTTATTTCAGCCGGGCAGAAGGGGATTTCTTTGCTTGTACACCGGATGAAGGCGCTAAAGCGTTCCTGCATCGTTTCTCCGCGGGTGGTTCAGCGATCCGTTATCAAGCCGTGCATAGTAACGAAACGGAGAATATCCTTTCGCTTGATATTGCTTTGCGCCGTAATGATCGTAAATGGTTTGAACAGTTACCACCGGAGTTTGATGATGTATTAGTGCACAAGCTTTATTGTGGACATTTTATGTGCCATGTGTTCCATCAGGATTACATTGTGAAGAAAGGTGTGGATGTACATGCTCTGAAAGAAAGAATGATGGAACTGCTTGATAAACGAGGCGCAGAATATCCCGCAGAACATAATGTGGGTCATCTGTATCAGGCTAAGCCTCAACTTAAAGCTTTCTATCGAATGACCGATCCTACTAACACTCTTAATCCAGGCATTGGAAAAACATCCAAGCTGAAAAATTGGGATGGGGAATCTTAATGTTAATATTCTCAGCATTTACAACGCTATGCTGATGCTAAGAAAGTTTAAATCTGTCAGAATGAATGAAAATTATCCTGTTAACAAGAAAGGCGAGTAGATATAGCTCGCCATTCTGTGCTTATCCGCTATTTGCCTAATTATCCAGCCAGTTTCGCTGCATATTCCATTAATGCTTTAAGTTGATGGCATTTTTCTTCGTTGCCTTGATGTTCAATAAAGAGCTGTTCAATGATAAAGATATATTCACTGAGCTTGTCCTGAGTTAATACATCTTGACGATGACGCAACCAGCTTTGTTGTTCATCATAAGTCAGAGTAGCAGGGTAGTTTCTGGCTCGATAACGGAATAACAGCTTTTTAATCCTTGGATCCTGAAAAGTCAGATCTAGTGCAGGTAAATTCTGAGGTAATGTTTCACGGATAATATTCATTGCTGTTTTATCTGCATCACTAAAAAAGCCATTGTACAGTTGAGCGTCAACATTATCTGATTCAGGGAAAGGTTCGGCCTCAGCAAAGAGTTCTACAACTTTTTCTCTGATTTGTGGATTATTCCGCAGAATAGCGAGATTTCTTTCACAATGATCACGATCCAACCCAAGACGTTCAGCATCTTCTGTTCTTAAAGTATTATCAGGTGCGACTATCGGACACTTATTAATATGAACCAATTTGACAGGAACTGAGGGCTGATCGGGCAGCAATTCATCATGGCGGGTATATAGGCGTTCACGTAAAGCATCAGCATCCAACTCCAGTAAAGGTGAAATATCTCTTGCCAAATCGCACATGATAACGGCATTCCGATTTACCGGATGCCAGGCAAGAGGTGCAACCAGGCTGGTATTGCCGCGGGCAGCGCCAAACATACCGGAAACATGAAGCAGTGGTTTCATTTGAGGGATATCAATGAGATTGCTGACTTTCTGCTTATTTCTCAACTGAAAGAAATAATTGAACATCCGTGGTTGTGCTTCTTTAAGCAATTTTGCCATGGCAATCGTGGCGTAAACATCGGACATTGCATCGTGAGCATGTGAATGCTCAACGCCATTTGCCTTCGTCAAATGTTCCAGTTTAAAGCTGGGCAGACCCTCTTCATTTTTTGGCCAGATAATACCTTCGGGACGCAGGGCATAACAGGCACGTAATACATCAAGTAAATCCCAACGGGAATTACCTTTTTGCCAGCTATAAGCGTATGGATCATAAAAATTGCGGTAAAAAATATTCCGGCTGACTTCATCATCAAACCGGACATTGTTATAACCGAGAATGCAGCTGTTCGGCACACTGAACGCGTTATGGATTTGACGGGCAAATTCCGCTTCGTTGACGCCTTTTTCCAAGGCAATCTGAGGCGTAATTCCTGTAATCATGACCGCTTCTGGTTGAGGGAGATAATCATCAGCAGGTGAACAGTAAATAACTAACGGCTCTTCAATAATATTGAAATCCATATCGGTGCGGACACCGGCAAATTGAGCCGGTCTGTCCAATGCGGGATGTTTACCGAAAGTTTCGTAGTCATGAATATAGAAGTTGGGTTGTTCGCTGCTGTTTTTCATTGTTGTTCAATGTCCAATGAGGTTAGTTAATTATTTGTTTTTTCTGCTTTTTAGAGAGGGGAATGATATTTTGTCCAGAAATGTAGGTAATCATTGCTTACTATCTTAGAGAATCCATGTGATTGCAATATTATATCCATATTTTCCTACTTTCTGCGCCACGATGGGATGTCAGTTATTAACATTTTTGGGGCTTGGAATAAATTATTGTATGTTTTTAGAACATTTATCCTTGACAATATTGATCTGCCTACTGCAGTATGCATTAAAGTATTGAAATGATAAATGAGGTGAATATGTCAAATTTAATTTATTTAACGATTAAAGGTCAAAACCAAGGGTTAATTTCTGCGGGTTGTGGCAGAAGAGACTCAAATAGGTATCAAAGCGCAAAATGGGCACGAAGAGCAGATCTTCGTCTATAGTCTGCAACATCTTATGACTCGCAAACAAAATGTTTCACATCATCCGGTAATTATCACTAAACCTATTGATAAAGCTTCTCCTTTATTAGCAAAAAGCTTGGATGATAATGAAAGGTTAGAGTGTTTTCTTGAATCTTACCGTACCAGTGAAAATGGTGGACTTGAGCTTTACTATACAATTCGTCTCGGGCAAGCGTATATTGTTAGTTTAAAATCAGACCACCCGCATTCATTAACCAGTAATCATATGATGCCACAGGAAATTCTTTCAATGGTATATACTAATATTACTTGGAATAATGTAGCTTGTTCAACAGGTGCCTATAGCATTTGGGATGAAAGGGTTTTTTAATGGACGGGGCTAAAGAAATTGCTGAAAAAATGGTTGCAACAATTGACGATGACAGTAGCTGGCTTACTGGGTTTGCCGAAGGGGTATTAGATATTCCTGTGGATTTTTATTATCTTGGTTATGATTATCTTGATACTGAGCATAGATGGGATAATGAAAATGACAAATATCGTTTTGTTGGATTGATAAAGTCGGAAGCTATTACGCTTAATAATCTTGAAAGGATTATTCAGATTATTTTTGAGGATTACTTAGGTAAACTTAGTGAAGAGCAAAAGCAACGATTAATCGAAACGAAAGTTGGGAAAATATTTGGAGGTATTGTTGCAAAATATGTCATCTTTAACGGACAGCTCGGTGCTTTTTTTGGCACAAAATGGTTTACGAAATTTGGGGGTTCTCTAGCATTTACTACAGTTTTGGGGCTTGGGGCAGTATCTAGGGCGATCTATACTTCTAGGGAATTAGCTCAAACAAACCCGAGCTTATATATGTTATTAAGGTGAGAAGGTAACTTGGATTTACTCTATTTTTTGGTTGAGAGTAAAATGGAGTCATATGTCAGAGCGTTAGAGGCGTATGAAGAAGATCGCAGTTTATTTAATGCGATATTTAATGAATTCTCCGCAGGACTGGATAAATGCTGATGGCGATAATAAGTATATTGATGAAAATAGTGATGCATATAATTCAAGGGATAATTGGTGGGGTGAGTGTATTTTCAGTTATGGGATTAGTTTATTTTACCTTGATGTCAACATTAGAAAATCGATATCAGTATGCGATAGTTGCGGGTACATGCTTGGCGTTTTCTGCTTTTATTTTCTACATAACAGAAAAAATAAAAGAAAAATGCCAATTATTTCAGTAAATTTCAATGCAGATATAATAAGAGATAGAGATATTAGGGGGTGTTATTATTTACTATCTTACATCAGGTCAGCACTTTTACCAGCTAATTACAAATGTATTCATCAGTGAATAAGATATAAAACATAATAAACTGATATGCAGTACCTTGGTAATTTCCAAGGTACTAAAGTAGAAGGGTATAAGCTCCTGTTATATCTGGTTTTTTAAGGATAATTAATTTCTTGAAAATGCTCATTAATACGCTCAATATATTGATCTTTTAAATCAGTTTCGTATTGGATTCTTTCAAGCAAATTCGTTCTATTGACACTATAGAATGGCCTAATAGAAAGGCCATTTTTGGGATGGATTATTTTTATAATCGGAATTTTTGTTCTACGGGCATAGCCAAAGG
This sequence comes from Photorhabdus stackebrandtii, assembly GCF_011189495.1. Classification (NCBI taxonomy): domain Bacteria; kingdom Pseudomonadati; phylum Pseudomonadota; class Gammaproteobacteria; order Enterobacterales; family Morganellaceae; genus Photorhabdus; species Photorhabdus stackebrandtii. The sequence goes on along the minus strand of NZ_PUJV01000005.1, from coordinate 188,042 downwards.
ATATTTCGTAACCATCTAAATCAAAAGGGATTTTTTTCATCACTTAACCTAATCTTCGTCATGTTTTTCGTCGATTTTAATACTGTTTCAGTAATAAGGAATTTTTTATTTTATTATTAAGATGAATATCACAAATATAGTCATTTTTGAGATGTATTTAAATAATAAACTAATAAACTAATAAACTAATAAACTAATAAACTAATAAACTAATAAACTAATAAACTAATAAACTAATAAACTAATAAACTAATAAACTAATAAACTAATAAACTAATAAACTAATAAACTAATAAACCAATAAACTAATAAACTAATAAACTAATAAACTAATAAACTAATAATTATTTCTGTTATTGTTGCATGTTTTTATTAAAATGAATTCTTTGAAAATCATATTTGTTACTATAGTTAAGGTTATACAAGGTATTTGTTATCTAAAGCGTTAATAGTGTCACATGAAATCAATAGTTTTTATTTTATTGATAATTGGCTTAGTGCTTTTATTTTCAGATAAAGTGAGATTTATTTTATAGTTTCTCACTTAATTTCCATGAAATAGGATAAAAATAATTATCACATATAAATCTTTTCTCTGATAGATATATAATTCCGTTTTTAGGCCATTGTAGCGATTATAGTGATTAACAAACATCGAGCCTCGGATCTAACTGTGGTAAGAAATGAAGAGGGCAGGGAAGAAAAAACGTGTGTTTCTACCAGTGAAAGATTGACTGTTTGTTATTCATCTACATTGATCTATTGCTTGCGATTAATCAACTTGCTGAATTTTTCAGCGAAAAACAGGAGGCTAGCAGGTTGTTGTAATCAATTAAAATCAATAAAGAATGGAAACTGACTTGTCTATTCATGGCTTTAGCCTGTATTGTGTGATCAGATTGGATAATTTGTATGTTTGGGTTAAAGAAAGGTATGAAAATGGATAACGTAAATAAACTGTCATTCAACAATGTGTTGGAGTTTGTGCGTATGTTTCGCCGTAAGAATAAGTTACAGCGCGAGATCGTGGATAACGAAAAGAAAATACGTGATAACCAGAAACGTGTTTTATTGCTTGATAACCTGAGTGAATACATCAAGCCGGGTATGTCAATTGAGGATATTCAAAGTATCATTATGAACATGCGTAGTGATTATGAAGACCGTATAGATGATCACATCATTAAAAATGCGGATCTTTCCAAAGAGCGTCGTGAATTGTCTAAAAAACTAAAAACAATGGGTGAACCCAAGTAATATCATCAGATAACCAATAACCACGCATGATTGCGTGGTTATTATTAGTGATTACGCAGCAGCCCAATCAGGTTTAAGTTCTGGATCAATCAAAGCATAAATCTGCTGATATGAAGATTCCTCTTCTGCCATTATTGCCAGTTGATGCGCAACATCTTTGCGGCTGACGACACCATGAATGTCATTCTGATATCGTTGGCAATGGCCTGTTCCTGGTTTATCTGTTAATCCGCCTGGGCGGATAATTGTGTAATTCAGAGAGCTAGTTTGAAGGTAGCTTTCTGCCATTGATTTGCGTCGGACAGATTGACCAAATAGTGATTTAGCCCTGGGTGACAGGGTTTTCCAACCTTCTCCACAACCTATTGATGTGACCAGTAACATACGTGTTATTCCGGTTTTCTCAATGGTATTAATGATAGTCATATTACCGAAGAGATCTGAATCAACTCCACCAATAGTAGAAAACACAATTGCTTCTGAACCGGCATTTAATACTGCTTCTTCGACATTCATAGCATCACAGGCATCACCATGTATCACTTTGACACCCAAGGCGCTGAGCTCAGAAGCCTGCTGAGAATTGCGGATAAGTGCAGTTATGGGACGTTTTTGTTGCAGTGCGATAGTGACTAAATGGCGTCCAATCCCGCTACCTGCACCAAAAATAAGCCACGGTTTCATAAGTTGTACTCCAGATCAAATAATAATGAGTCAATAGGATGATGAATTGCTTAATTTTAAATCATCATACAGATGGAATGAAATTAATGACAAGTATTTTCGTGGGGGCAGAGGTAAAAAAATGGCTCCTAAAAAAGAGCCATTTTGCTAATATTAAATGATATTGTTATTCAAAAGACCGCGGTTTAGCCATTGGGGAAGTGGCTGCGTTAGTGGCTGAATGACCTCCAGCACCTCCTTTCCCTTCGAAATGAGAAAAAGGGCGTTGCCACTCGTTGATAACAATAGATTGTTCGATCATCTCTGGAGCGGATGCTTTGGTCATCGGCGCGTAAGCATGATGAATTTTGACTATAGCAACAGGTTGTGTAATTGTTTCATCTTTACTCTCTTCACCAGTAACCACTTCTGCAATTTCTTCAGAAACAACAACTTCTTCTATCTTTGGTTGCTGTTCAAATTCAGGCGTAACTGGTGTTACCGCAACAGATTCAATAATTGACAGCTCTTGTTGTACTGATTCAGTTTGTTGCAGAACAACATCATTTTCTTCTGCAATGGCTGCTTCAGGTTTAATTTCATCCGGATAAACTTCCGATACCTCTGCTACCTTCGGCGATTCAGTTATGGTTGGTTCAGATTCAGCTACAACGATTATCGCAGATGCTGTTGCTGCTATTATTGGCAGTACCTCATTTTGTTGTTCGACAACAGAAATTTCTGTGGAAACCGGAATTACCGGATAGCGAACCCAAACTTTGCCGGAAGCCATTTCCGGTGATGCAACAGCCAGCGATAATGGTACCGGTGATTGAGGTAGATTTCTCTCATCGCGGTAACGGCGGCGGCGTTGACCACTAACGCGCAGATGGCGAGGTGAGCGGCGAGAGCGGCGTGGCATCACACTGTCTTGTTGCTCTTTATTTTCAGTCTGTTGTTGTGGCTGAACCGTTTCTACTTGCATGTCAACCAGTGCAGGTAATGGTTCTTCTGTAACAACAGGTACAGGCAGTGGAGTGATCGTTGTCATTTCTTTCACTTCATCTGTGATACGAATTTTCTGCTCAAGCTGACGACGCTGGCGGCGTGGTGTAACCGGCAGACGTTCTTCAACCTCACTTTCAACGATTTCGGGCTTCTGGGTTTCAAGTTGTTGCTGGCGTTTTTCTTCCTGACGACGGCGTTGACGTTCTGCACGTTGCTCACGACGTTGCTGCTGTTGGCTTTCGCGAGCAGCGATATCTATCGTCGCGTTGTTATCTTGAACACCATTTTTCTGCTGTGTATGACGGTTTTTCCGTTGTTCGTCACGGTCGCGGTTATTACGTTGCTCATCACGTGGGTTATTATCATCACGATCTTTGCGTGGATTCTGGCGGCGCTGATTGCGTCGTTCAGAAGCGCGACGGTTATCATGACCAGACGATTTATTGTCTTTTTTCTGTACTGGCTCTTCTTTTGCGCTGAACATTTTTTTCAAAGCAGTAAAGATGCGGCTTAAGAGGCCAGGTTGTTCCGTTTTAACCTGAGCAGGGTGGTTAGGCTTTTTCTCCTTTGCTTTATGTGATGGTTGTTGTGCCGGCGTATCGGTTGGTAAAGCAAAAGCAGAAATAGCGGGCTGCTCAGGTCGTTTACGTTCAGGTTGGACATCTTCTTGAGGATTCGCCACTCCAGTTTCATGAAGCTGAGGAAGCAGATAACTCAGTGTAGAAACTTCTTCACCTTTACGCACGCGCAAAACAGAGAAGTGCGGTGTCTGCATTTGATCGTTAGGAACGATCACCACGCCAACATCCCCCTGACGGCGTTCAATTGCACTGACTGCCTGGCGTTTTTCGTTTAGCAAATATGAAGCGATTTGTACTGGAACAATGGCATGTACTTGATGCGTGTTCTCTTTCAGCGCTTCTTCTTCAATCAGGCGTAAAATGGACAGTGACAGGGATTCATTATCACGGATAGTTCCTGTGCCACTACAACGCGGACAAACATGATGGCTGGATTCACCCAGCGATGGACTCAGGCGCTGACGGGACATTTCCAGCAGACCAAAGCGGGAGATACGACCAATTTGAATACGGGCGCGATCCTGACGGACAGCATCACGTAAACGGTTTTCAACTTCCCGTTGATGGCGTACGGGTGTCATATCGATAAAGTCGATAACAATCAGGCCACCAAGGTCACGCAGACGTAACTGACGGGCAATTTCATCCGCTGCCTCAAGGTTGGTATTAAACGCTGTTTCTTCGATATCACCCCCGCGTGTTGCACGGGAAGAGTTGATATCAATCGCGGTTAATGCTTCTGTGGTATCAATAACGACAGCCCCACCTGATGGCAGGCGAACTTCGCGCTGGAACGCAGATTCAATTTGGGATTCAATCTGATAATGGCTGAACAGAGGGACTTCACCACTGTACAGTTTAATTTTGCTGGTAAAATCCGGGCGGCCGAGCGCAGTGATATGCTGTCGTGCCAGATCGAGAATTTTGGGATTGTCGATTAAGATCTCACCGATATCCGGGCGCAGATAGTCACGGAAAGCACGGACGATGACGTTGCTTTCCTGATGGATTAAGAATGGGGCGGAACGGTTTTCCGCCGCCTTTTTGATAGCTTCCCAGTGTTTGAGGCGGAACGATAAATCCCATTGCAGGGCTTCTGCGGATTTACCGACGCCGGCAGTGCGGACAATCAGTCCCATTCCTTCAGGTACTTCTAAAGAGGCCAGGGCTTCTTTCAGCTCTGTGCGGTCATCTCCTTCGATACGGCGGGAAATACCGCCGGCACGAGGGTTATTAGGCATGAGTACCAGATAACTGCCTGCCAGACTGATAAATGTGGTTAATGCAGCCCCTTTATTACCACGCTCTTCTTTATCGACTTGAACGATAACTTCCTGGCCTTCCTTAAGAACATCTTTGATATTAGGTCGACCGTGAGGGTGATAGTTGCTGGGGAAGTATTCGCGGGCTATTTCTTTAATAGGAAGGAAACCATGCCGTTCAGCACCATAGTCAACAAAAGCGGCTTCCAGGCTAGGTTCAATTCGGGTGATTTTACCTTTGTAGATGTTTGCTTTTTTTTGCTCGTGTCCTGGACTCTCGATATCCAAATCATAAAGGCGTTGCCCGTCAACCAGAGCAACACGCAACTCTTCTTGCTGAGTTGCGTTGATTAGCATTCTTTTCATTGTAACTTACTCATTATTTTTTACATTAGTTATAGAGCCACGGGCAAATATAGATGAGCTACTGATAACCGATGGTCTCGTGTCTTTTACAAATCCGCCAACCTCCCGGTTATCGTTTGTATAGAGACGCATATTTTCGGCGAGCCTGAATTTTCACTTAAAAAACAGCACTCTTTTCTAGGAATAATCTGCAAATATGAATGAAGCGGATTTGATCCAATTCCAGTAAGCTGCTACCCGTAGCCCGCTAATTATTTGATTCCCCAGTACGTCTTACGCCATTGCTGCGTTTTTGTGCAATCAAACAAAGAACAAACGTTTAACTTTGCCATTCAGAATTAAAAAACTGATGGTGGCTACGCATTATTCCATTGCTGTTGGGGTGATAGCAAGGTGACTTTATGCCTTTAAGTGGTTTTTCTGATGAAATATGAAGAAATAGTTAATATTTAGTCTTTATCTTAAAGCAGGACAGGCAACAGCTGGAAAGCATGCATGATTTTTACTCATATTTAAAAATGAGTGGCGCTCAGCTTGAGTGGTAATTAAAATCACTATCATGAAAACGAATAATCAAATTGTACAATTTGTCACTATTGATGACGATGAGGCTGGACAGCGTGTTGATAACTTTTTATTAGCGCGTCTGAAAGGCGTTCCTAAGAGCATGATTTACCGGATTGTGCGTAAAGGTGAAGTCCGGGTAAATAAAGGCAGGATAAAACCTGAGTATAAATTGTCTGCGGGAGATGTTGTTAGAATTCCGCCTGTCCGGGTTGCAGAACGGCAGGCTGTGCCGGTTTCAGCCAAACTGGATAAAGTGGCCGCATTGGACGATTGTGTTTTATATGAAGATGACCATATTCTGGTGATCAATAAACCTGCCGGTACCGCCGTGCATGGAGGCAGTGGCTTAAGTTTTGGCGTTATTGAAGGGTTACGGGTTTTGCGCCCGGAGGCAAAATTCCTTGAATTGGTGCATCGTCTGGATCGTGATACCTCTGGAATTTTGTTAATTGCTAAAAAACGCTCAGCTTTACGGGCCTTGCACGAGCAATTACGGCTTAAACAGATGCAGAAAGATTATCTGGCTTTAGTTCGGGGGCAATGGCAATCACATTGCAAGGTTGTTCAAGCGTCACTGCTGAAAAATATCTTGCAAAGTGGTGAACGGATTGTGAAAGTGAACGGCGAAGGCAAACCTTCTGAAACACGTTTTAAAGTAGAAGAACGCTTTACCAATGCAACGCTGGTGAAAGCCAGCCCAGTGACAGGCCGCACCCATCAAATCCGTGTGCATGCTCAATACGCCGGGCATCCAATCGCTTTTGATGATCGTTATGGCGATAAGGCTTTTGATTCTCAACTATCAGAGACTCGCCTCAATCGCCTGTTTTTGCATGCCAGTGCGTTGAAATTTACCCATCCCTCAACAGGGGAGACATTGCGTGTTGAAGCACCGATGGATGAACAATTGCGCTACTGTATAAATATGTTGCGTAAAAGTAATTGTAATTAATATACTGCCGTCAGTGGGTTTACCCCCTGGCGGATTAATAATTCAGTCAGTGTAATTAATGGTAAGCCAACCAGAGTATTCGGATCTTTTCCTTTAAGCCGTTCAAATAAAGTAATCCCTAATCCTTCACTTTTAAAGCTTCCGGCACAATTAAGCGGTTCTTCCGCTGTTAAATAAGCCCGGATTTCATCATCAGTCAGCTCCCTGAAATAAACATTGAATAATTCACAACGGGTATCAATTACCCCTGTTTTACTGTTGAAAAGAGAAATGCCGGTATAAAAGGTGACACAATGACCACTGGCTTGCCGTAATTGTTTAAATGCATTTTCAAAACTGTGTGGTTTGCCGGTTATTTCACCATTAATAACACAAACTTGATCAGACCCAATAATCAAATGCTGAGAATATTTTGTTTGTAATGCCTGTGCTTTGGCTTGTGCCAGGCGCATAACGAGCTGTTCTGCATTTTCATTAATCTGAGGTGTTTCATCAACATCGGGAGCCACACATATAAAGGGCAAACGGAGTTTCTCCAGTAGCATACGGCGGTAAGTTGATGTAGAAGCTAAAACGATTTGTGTCATAATTTTTCTAAAATACATAGCGAAATAATTGCAGGCATTTTAAACTAAGCTTAGCTTAATAAGCGAATATTTGGCGGAAAGGTGCAGATGTGTGGCCTTTTTCTTTGACTATATCTCATTACAAAGATAATATGCGCGCCTTATGCAAAAGGTAAAATTACCCCTGACCATTGATGCGCTTCGCGCAGCTCAGAAACGATTAGACTACACAGGTAGTTATTCTCCTGAGCAAGTTTTGCGTATCGCGGAATCTGTGGTTAGCGTGGACAATGATGTAGACAGCGTTTTATCGTTTCAGATAGATAATCAACGTCTGGCAGTTGTGCGTGGGCATTCCGATGTGGATGTTACGCTTGAGTGTCAGCGTTGTGGCGGTAATTTCAGCCATCACGTTCACATAACATATTGTTTTAGCCCGGTCATTAATGATGAGCAGGCTGAAGCATTACCGGAAGAGTATGAGCCAATTAACGTTGACGAATTTGGCGAAATAGGTTTGCTGGCGATGATTGAAGATGAAATAATTCTTTCTCTGCCGGTGGTTCCGGTACATGATTCTGAACACTGTGAAGTGTCCGACGCGGATATGGTGTTTGGTGAATTACCTCCAGAGGCTGAAAAACCAAACCCATTTGCCGTATTAGCCAGTTTAAAGAAAAGTACTTAAGGAGTAAGGTCAATGGCCGTACAACAGAATAAACCAACTCGTTCTAAACGTGGTATGCGTCGTTCCCATGATGCACTGACCGCACCATTATTATCTGTAGACAAAACTTCTGGTGAAACTCACCTGCGTCACCATGTGACTGCCGATGGCTACTACCGTGGCCGCAAGGTCATCAACAAATAATCTCCGCCAGTCATTAGCAAGTTGATACCTTGACTAATCTGACTTTAGCGTTAGACGCCATGAGCGGGGACTTTGGTCCTCGCGTTACAGTGCCTGCTGCATTGCAGGCACTGGCGTCTAATCCTAAACTTAAATTATTGTTGGTCGGGATCCCCGATACCATTTCTCCTTTGCTTGCAAATACTGATGCTAAGTTGCTCAGTCGCTTGCAGGTAGTTCCTGCCGAACAGGTTGTGGCTAACGGTGCAAAACCATCGCAGGCAATTCGTGCCAGTCGTGGTACATCAATGCGTGTCGCACTGGATTTAGTGAAATCCGGTGTGGCGCAAGCATGCGTCAGTGCAGGGAATACCGGGGTATTGATGGGGTTGTCCAAATTGATGCTAAGATCTATTGATGGCATTGACAGACCTGCTTTGATGCAAGTAATGCCCAATCTGAAGCAACAGAAAACGGTGGTACTGGATTTGGGCGCCAATGTTAATTGCGATAGCCGTATGCTGGTGCAATTCGCCATTATGGGTTCAGTAATGGCAGAGGAAGTTGTGGGTATAGCTAATCCCGCGGTAGCACTGCTTAACATTGGTACAGAAGAGAGTAAAGGGCTGGATAATATCCGCGAAGCCGCCACTATTTTAAAGAACATTCCGGCAATAAACTACATTGGTTATCTGGAAGGCGATGAGTTGCTGACAGGCAAGAGCGATGTATTGGTGTGTGACGGCTTCGCAGGTAACGTGACGTTAAAAACGATGGAAGGAGCAATCAGGATTATCTTATCCTTGCTCAAATCATCGGATGGACAAAAGAAAAGATTTTCCTGGTTGTTGAAAATAGTCAAGAAGTGGTTGCAAAAACGGATGACAAAACGCTTCGGTCACCTGAACCCTGACCAATATAATGGCGCATGTCTGTTAGGATTATATGGAATCGTAATCAAAAGCCATGGGGCGGCTAATGAGCATGCGTTTAAAGCCGCAATCGAACAGGCTGTTCAGGCCGTTGAAAGGCAGGTTCCTGATAGAATTGCTGCCCGCCTGGCAACAGCATTACCCAAGAGTGACTGAACATACATGTATACAAAAATTTTAGGTACAGGTAGTTATCTGCCTGCGCAAGTGCGCACTAACGCTGATTTAGAAAAAATGGTGGATACCTCTGACGAGTGGATTGTTACCCGCACAGGTGTCCGTGAACGCCGTATTGCCACTGATGATGAAACGGTTGCGATGATGGGGCTGTGGGCTGCGGAAAAAGCAATTGAAATGTCTGGCATTGATAAAGATCAGATTGATTTGATCATTGTGGCAACAGCTTCATCCAGTCATGCTTTCCCCAGTTCTGCGTGCCAAATTCAGCACATGTTGGGTACCAAGAATTCAGCTGCTTTTGACATTTCGGCTGCTTGTTCTGGTTTTGCTTATGCCCTGAGTATTGCTGACAAGTTTATTAAAACGGGTGCGGCAAAGCATGCGCTGGTCATTGGTTCTGATTCTATTACCCGAACGCTTAATCCAGAAGATCGCGGAACACTTATTTTGTTTGGTGATGGTGCGGGTGCGATGGTGGTAGGGGCTTCTGATGAGCCAGGAATTCTTTCAACTCACCTTCATGCAAATGGTAGCTATGGTGAATTGCTGGTGTTGCCTTATCAGGATCGCCAGAATCGGAAAGAACCCGCGTATGCCAGTATGATCGGTAATGAAGTCTTTAAAATTGCAGTTCGTGAATTGGCTAATCTGGTTGATGAGACATTAGAGGCTAACAATCTATCGCATAGTGAGCTGGATTGGTTGGTGCCTCATCAGGCTAATTTGCGTATTATCGCAGCGACAGCTAAGAAATTGCATATGACTATGGATAAAGTGGTGGTAACGCTGGATCGTCATGGTAACACTTCCGCGGCATCGGTACCTACTGCATTTGATGAGGCAGTGCGTGATGGTCGGATTAAACGTGGTCAGCTAATCTTAATTGAGGCTTTTGGTGGTGGACTGACTTGGGGTTCAGCACTGATACGTTTTTAATTTGACAGGAAAATGAACATGTCTGAATTTGCAATGGTATTTCCTGGGCAGGGTTCTCAGTCCCTTGGTATGTTGGCTGATTTGGCCACAGTGTTCCCGGTTGTAGAGCAAACTTTTGCTGAAGCGTCTGATGTGCTGGGATATGACCTCTGGACTCTGGTTCAACAGGGGCCGGAAGAAGAATTGAATAAAACGTGGCGAACCCAGCCTGCGTTATTGGCAGCCTCGGTTGCTATTTGGCGGGTCTGGCAGGAAAAAGGTGGAAAAGCGCCATCACTGATGGCTGGACACAGCCTTGGTGAATATTCTGCACTGGTTTGTGCAGGTGTCATTGATTTCAAACAAGCGATTAAACTTGTTGAACTGCGTGGCAAATTGATGCAAGAAGCTGTACCTGAAGGCACTGGTGCAATGTATGCTATTATTGGTTTAGATAATGAATCCATTGACAGAGCCTGTAAAGAAGCTGCTCAGGGGCAAGTTGTTTGCCCTGTTAACTTTAACTCACCTGGGCAGGTTGTTATTGCCGGTGAGAAAGAGGCTGTAGAACGTGCTGGTGCTGCATGCAAAGCTGCGGGTGCAAAACGCGCGCTGCCTTTGGCTGTCAGTGTGCCGTCGCATTGCACATTGATGAAACCAGCCGCAGATAAGCTGGCAGTTGTTTTGGAAGGAATTGAATTCAATCATCCTCAGTTCCCAGTGGTAAATAATGTTGATGTGAAAATAGAACAATCTGCTGAAGCTATCCGTGATGCACTGGTACGACAACTCTATAATCCTGTCCGTTGGGCGGAAACAGTTGAATTTATTGCTGGACAGAGTGTCGGACAGATATTAGAAATAGGGCCAGGTAAAGTTTTGACGGGTTTAACTAAACGAATTGTCAATACCTTAAGCGCAGCAGCGGTGAATGACACAACTTCATTAGTAACCATTTTTGGAAAATAATTGAGGACAACACATGAGATTAGATGGAAAGATTGCATTGATAACAGGTGCCAGCCGTGGGATCGGTCGTGCAACTGCTGAACTATTAGCAGAGCGTGGAGCCCATGTCATTGGTACAGCAACAAGTGAAAAAGGCGCTGAAGCTATCAGTGTTTACCTTGGCGAAAAAGGTAAAGGTTTTGTACTGAATGTCGCTGATCCTGAATCTATTGAACAGCTGATGTCTACCATTCGTACCGAGTTTGGTGGAATTGACATTTTAGTGAATAATGCCGGTATCACTTGTGATAACTTGGTGATGCGCATCAAAGATGATGAGTGGCAGGATGTTATTGACACTAATCTTTCTTCCGTTTTCCGTATGTCAAAAGCGGCAATGCGCTTTATGATAAAAAAACGTTATGGCCGTATCATCTCTATTGGTTCTGTTGTTGGGTCAATGGGTAACCCTGGGCAAGCGAGCTATGCCGCGGCAAAAGCAGGAATTATTGGTTTCAGTAAAACATTAGCTCGTGAGGTCGTTTCTCGGGGTATTACGGTTAACGTTGTTGCTCCAGGGCTTATTGAAACGGATATGCTCAAGAAGTTGCCAGATGAGCAGTTGGCAAGTTTTTCGAGTGATATACCCGTTAAGAGACTTGGCGATGTGAAAGAAATTGCCAGTGCTGTGGCTTTCTTAGCTTCTGATGAGGCGGCCTACATCACAGGTGAAACAATACATGTCAATGGCGGCATGTACATGAACTAAAAAGTGAGCGAACCAGTTGCATTTTTTGTGTTAAATAACGCAAAATAGAGCAAGATTGTGGTTCGACCAGCCGGGATTTGGTTGCATCTTTTCCTGTATTTTATAAACTACGAAAACCATCGCGAAAGCGAATTTTGATAGGAAATTTAATAGCATGAGCACTATTGAAGAACGCGTTAAAAAAATCATCGTTGAACAACTTGGTGTTAAAGAGGAGGAAGTTGTCAATTCAGCTTCTTTTGTTGATGACTTGGGCGCTGATTCTCTTGACACAGTTGAACTCGTAATGGCTCTGGAAGAAGAGTTCGATATCGAAATTCCAGATGAAGAAGCAGAAAAGATCACTACAGTTCAGGCAGCTATTGATTACGTCCAGAACCAAAGCGAATAAGTGAACACACCTAGGCGGTCATTCGACCGCCTATGTTTCTGCCCTAAATTATTTCCCTCCCTGGAGGATAAGCGTGTCTAAGCGTCGAGTAGTTGTGACCGGACTAGGCATGTTATCTCCTGTCGGTAACACAGCTGAATCTTCTTGGAAAGCTGTTTGTGCCGGACAGAGTGGTATCAGCCTGATTGACCATTTTGACACCAGTCGCCATGCAACTAGATTTGCTGGTCTGGTTAAAGATTTTAATCATGAAGATTTTAATATTTCGCGCAAAGATGCACGAAAGATGGATGATTTCATTCAATATGGTATTGCAGCAGGTGTGCAAGCTATTGAAGATTCTGGAATCGAAGTAACAGAAGCCAATGCTAGTCGTTTTGGTGCTGCTATTGGTTCTGGTATTGGTGGTTTGGGTCTTATTGAAGAGAATCACGGTGCGTTAGTGGCTAGTGGTCCTCGTAAGATCAGCCCATTTTTTGTTCCTTCCACGATTGTGAATATGGTGGCAGGTCATCTGAGTATCATTTACGGCTTACGCGGCCCAAGTATTTCCATCGCCACAGCATGTACATCAGGTGTGCATAATATCGGTCATGCTGCTCGTATTATTGCTTACAATGATGCGGATATTATGCTGGCAGGTGGCGCAGAAAAAGCCAGTACGCCTCTGGGAGTTGGTGGCTTTGGCGCTGCCCGTGCTTTGTCTACCCGTAACGATAATCCACAAGGTGCAAGCCGGCCGTGGGATAAAGACCGTGATGGTTTTGTTCTGGGGGATGGCGCAGGTATTCTGGTGCTGGAAGAGTATGAGCACGCGAAGAGACGCGGTGCGAAAATTTACGCGGAAATCGTTGGTTTTGGTATGAGCAGTGATGCCTACCATATGACGTCACCACCAGAAGACGGTGCTGGCGCTGCGCTGGCGATGGAAAATGCCCTGAAAGATGCCGGTATTACCACTGAGCAAGTGGGGTATATTAATGCTCACGGTACTTCAACACCAACCGGCGACTTAGCGGAATCCCATGCTGTTGAGTTAGTATTTGGTGAAGGCACAGATGTTTTAGTCAGTTCTACCAAATCAATGACTGGCCATTTGTTGGGTGCTGCGGGTGCAGTGGAATCTATTTTCACCATCCTGGCACTGCGTGATCAAATTGTTCCGCCAACTATCAACCTGGAAAACCAGGATGAGAGCTGCCGTCTGGATTTCGTTCCTAACGAATCCCGCAAGGTAGAGGGCATGGAATATGCGTTGTGCAACTCTTTCGGTTTCGGTGGTACTAACGGCTCACTGATTTTCCGTAAGATATAAGCCTTATTTTTGTAAATACTTTAAGGTGACAGAATAAAGAGCTCCAATAGTTAATAATTATTGGAGCTCTTTTCATGGCAGGCTTTGCGGGCATTTTTGCACTCATGTCGGTTATATACTATGTACTATGATACCGCTTCTTGATAAGTTGGTTGAAATATCTTTTTTGAGTAATTAAGAACACAGTTATATGTATTGGATTAATGGGGAGCGGTGCGACTATTTGCCAGTGAATGATCGTTCAATTCAATTCGGGGATGGTTGTTTTACAACAGCAAAAATAGAGCAGGGACAGGCCGCTTTGCTGTCATTGCATATCAAAAGATTACAAAAAGGCGTTGAAAGGTTATATCTTCCACAACCCAATTGGCAACAGCTTGAAAACCATATAAAGCAGATTACTTCCACTACTGAACAAGGTATACTTAAAGTTATCCTTTCCCGTGGGGCAGGAGGGCGTGGTTACAGTTCACAGGGTTTCACGCAACCAAATCAGATCCTGTCTCTCAGTCCTTATCCCGAAAAATATCTGAAACAACGTCAGCAGGGGCTTTCTCTGATACTCAGCCCGATACCCATGGGAATAAATCCCTATCTTGCCGGAATTAAACATCTTAACCGATTGGAACAAGTATTGATTAAATCATTTATCGAAGAATCAAATGCTGATGAAGCCTTGGTACTTGATACAGATGGTTTATTGGTCGAATGCTGTACTGCAAACGTTTTCTGGCGTAAAGGAAAAGAGGTGTATACTCCTGATTTGCGGGGGTGTGGGGTTGAAGGGGTGATGCGGGAAAAAATAATGCAGTTACTATCAGAAAGTGACTATTACCTTTCTTGTGTAAATCGTTATCCTGAAACATTGGCTTATGCAGACGAGGTAATAGTTTGCAATTCTTTAATGCCGGTGATATCTGTCAGTGAAATTCAGGCTCATGAAAATCAGCCCGCATGGAAATATCAGTCAAGGGAGCTGTATGAATATTTGCTTCCTGAATGTCTGAGGTTGTAATTCGCTCTGTGTTTAAGTGATTAATTGATGAAACGGAAAAAGCACTTTTTTACCTTATTGGCTTTGATTGTCATGGTAGCGGCAATATTACTCTATGCCGGCTATAAGAAAGTTGAAAGATTTGCAGATCAAACATTGGCAATCAAACAAGATCGGGTATTTACATTGCCGGCAGGTATTGGCCGTCATAGTCTGGAAGCATTATTGGTTCAGGATAACCTGATTAAAGACAGTCATATTTTCCCTTGGTTATTAAGGCTGGAGCCAAAACTTGCTGAATTTAAAGCGGGAACTTACCAGTTAACACGAGAAATGACATTGAGGGAAATGTTGCAATTACTCTCCAGTGGTAAAGAGGCGCAATTTACGGTTCGTTTTGTCGAAGGCAGCCGTTTATCTGACTGGTGGAAAATACTCCAACAATCTGAGTATCTTAAACATGAACTGAATGATAAAAGTGCTCAGGAATTGGCTGAGATACTGGGTATCAAAGAGACTGATACCCTGGAAGGGCGGCTCTATCCGGATACTTATCACTATACGGCGGGGACGAGCGATGTCGCATTACTGAAACGAGCATACCGACAGATGAAAATGACGCTTGAAGAAGAATGGCAAAAGCGTGATAAAAGCCTGCCCTATAAAAGTGCTTATGAAATGTTGATCATGGCGTCGATAATTGAGAAAGAGACCAGTGTTGAGGCTGAACGGACAAAAGTGGCTTCTGTATTTATTAACCGTTTACGGTTAAATATGCGGCTACAAACTGATCCGACCGTGATCTATGGTTTAGGTGAAAAATATACCGGCACTATTTTTCGCAAAGATTTAACCACACTGACACCATACAATACCTATATGATTAATGGCTTGCCACCTACGCCAATTGCTATGCCCGGTCTTGCTTCGATAAAAGCAGCTGCGCACCCGGCAAAAACTGAATTTCTCTATTTTGTAGCGGATGGTAAAGGCGGCCATACTTTTACGACCAGTCTGGCGGCGCATAACAGAGCGGTGAATATTTACCGTCAGGGATTAAGACAGAGCAGATGAACAGCAAATTTATTGTTATTGAAGGGCTAGAGGGTGCAGGAAAAACTTCAGCGATGAAAACGGTCGTTGAAAGATTGCAGCAGCACGGTATTCAGGACTTAGTTTTTACCCGTGAACCGGGTGGAACACCACTGGCAGAAAAACTACGTGAATTGATTAAGCAAGGTATTGAAGGTGAATCTCTGACGGATAAAGCAGAGGTGCTGATGTTATATGCAGCCAGGGTGCAATTGGTCGAAAATGTGATTAAACCTGCTCTGGCCCGTGGTACATGGGTTGTGGGTGATCGTCATGATCTCTCTTCTCAGGCGTATCAAGGAGGAGGACGTGGTATTGATAAAAACCTGATGACCTCGCTGCGTGATACCGTTCTGGGTGATTTTCGCCCTGATCTGACTATTTATCTCGATCTTCCTCCTCAGATGGGTCTACTGCGCGCCCGTGAGCGTGGGGAATTAGACAGAATTGAAAAGGAATCGATGGATTTCTTTGATCGTACTCGCAGCTGTTATCTGGAATTTGCGGCACAAGATAAGCGTATTGTGACGGTTGATGCTGCTCAACCAATAGAGCAGGTACAAGCCGATATTTGCCAAGTCCTTGAGCAATGGCTGAAACAGCAGGAAAATAGCTGATGAATTGGTATCCTTGGCTTAATCAGGCATACCGTCAGTTGGTGGAATTTCATCAGCAAGGGCGAGGCCATCATGCTTTATTGCTTCATGCTAATGCCGGCACCGGGGCTGATGTGTTGATATATGGATTAAGCCGTTGGTTGATGTGTCAGAATAAACAGGGAATGAAAAGTTGTGGGGAGTGCCATAGTTGTCACCTGATGATGGCCGAAACTCATCCTGATTGGCATATTATGTCACCAGAGAAGGGTAAAACCAATGTGGGTGTGGAGGCGGTACGCCAGATTACGGAAAAGCTTTATAGTCGTTCTCAGCAAGGCGGCGTAAAAATTGTCTGGCTGCCTTTGGTCGAATGTTTGACAGATGCTGCTGCCAATGCATTATTGAAAACCCTGGAAGAACCGCCGGAACAGACCTATTTTCTTCTGGAATGCCGTCAGCCAGCCAACCTTCTGGCAACTTTACGCAGTCGCTGTTTTTACTATTTTCTACCGGTGCCTGAAGCAGAAACCAGCCTTTATTGGTTGCAAAAACAGTTACCTGTAATTTCTTCGGTTGATGCAATGACGGCTTTGAAACTGTCTCAGGGAGCACCTGCTGCTGCGGCACGACTACTGCAACCGGAACAATGGCAGATTCGGAGGCAATTCTGTCAGGCTGTTGAACAGGTTTTGGATAAACGTGATGCTTTGTCGCTTTTATCCCAGTTAAATCACGAAGATGCGCCACAGCGCCTTCATTGGCTTATCAGCTTGTTACTTGATGCGGTAAAGTGGCAACAGCGGGCGCCGAATTATTGCATCAATCAGGATCAACAAACGCTGATTTATCAATTAAGTTCCATGCATACTATGGTTGTTTTACTACAAGGCGTTGATGACTGGACGTATTGTCGTCATCAGCTACTCTCAGTAGTGGGCGTAAACAGAGAGTTGTTACTGACAGAGCAATTGCTCAATTGGGAAAAACAGTTTACTTCACAATTCTGAAATCTTTTTTGTATACGAGTTTAATATGTTGTTAGTGGATTCGCATTGTCATCTTGATTGTCTTGATTATGAAAAACTACATAAAAATGTAGATGATGTTGTCGCAAAAGCGGCGGATCGGGAGGTTAAATTTATGCTGGCAGTAGCGACTACGCTACCTGGTTTCCGGCAAATGAAAACTCTGATCGGTGAGCGGGAAAATATCGTCTTTTCCTGTGGTATTCATCCGCTTAATCTGGATGAAGGCTATGATTTTGATGAGCTGGCACGTTTAGCTGCCGGGAATGAAGTTGTCGCATTGGGTGAAACTGGGCTGGATTACTATTATCAGCAGGATAATGCTGAACTACAACGAACCTCGTTTCGTGAACATATTCGTATTGGACGTAAACTCAATAAGCCCGTTATTGTTCATACCCGCAGTGCCCGTGATGATACTTTGCTGGTATTGCGTGAAGAACAGGCACAAGAATGTGGTGGTGTTTTGCATTGTTTTACTGAGGATAAAGATACCGCCAGAGAATTATTGGATTTAGGCTTCTATATTTCGTTCTCCGGTATTGTGACTTTCCGTAATGCGGAGCAAATTCGTGAAGCAGCAAGATATGTACCGTTGGATCGTATTCTGATTGAAACCGATTCTCCTTATCTTGCACCGGTGCCGCATCGTGGCAAAGAAAACCAGCCTGCATACGTGCGTGATGTTGCGGAATATATGGCTGTGCTCAAAGGTGTGAGTATTGAGGAACTGGCTCAAGTTACCACGCGGAATTTTTGCGATCTATTTCATGTTGATGTATGCAGAATTTGATTTATCAACTTGAACTTGTGGTTTGTAAGCGCTCATATATCTCTTATCATGTGAATTAAAAGGAAAATGTGATGGCAGAAGAAACTATTTTCAGTAAAATTATTCGTCGCGAAATACCTTCTGATATTGTTTATCAGGATGATCTGGTTACTGCATTCCGCGATATTTCTCCACAAGCACCGACTCATATTCTGATTGTTCCCAATGTTCTTATCCCAACGGTGAACGATGTTAAGGCAGAGCATGAAGCCGCGTTGGGACGAATGATGACGGTTGCAGCAAAAATTGCTGAGCAGGAAGGTATTGCTGAAGATGGGTATCGTTTGATTATGAACTGTAACCGTCATGCGGGACAGGAGGTTTACCATATTCATATGCATCTGGTTGGCGGTTGCCATTTGGGGCCGTTACTGTTGAAGTAAATATGAAATACCAAAATTAACTTATACAGTATATACAGATATTCGGGGGTATTTTTCTCAGAATGGTCCCGGATATCTCGATTTTTAAATAGATGCTATTGATGTATTACTGGGGTTGAACTGATATAGATTACTGGTGACACAGCAGAAACTTATCGGTTTCTTTAAACTCTGTAATTGGAATAAATTGATGAAAAGAATTGTTTTTGTAGCACTATCGGTTATGTTTCTGGCTGGTTGTCCATCCTTGCCTCTGCAGCAGCCTGAGCCTCCTACGCCGGTTATACCGGTGCCCCCAACGGAACCGACGCCACCACCTGAAAAAGTTCCAGAGTTACCTAAAGTGCGCGAAATTGATTGGGAAGGGACTGTGCAACCATTGATAGAGCAAATGGTTAAGGCGAATGGGCTGGGAAACGGCAAGTTACTGTTAGTTGATACAGTAAAGAATAATACCAATGGTGTGTTGCAAACTATGCAAGCAACTGATGTTTTGCGTCAAACCGTCAGTAGCAAGGGTATTTTTGAATTAGTACCGCAAAATCAGGTACAGAGCGCCCGCCAATCTTTGGGCTTGTCTGAGGAAGATAGTCTGGGATTACGCAGCAAAGCGATTGGTCTGGCTCGTTACTTAAATGCGGATTATGTTCTCTATTCTATCGTTTCAGGTAATAGTGATAAGCGTGATATTGTCATGCAGCTGATGATAGTACAGACAGGTGAGATTCTTTGGTCAGGGCACGGTGACGTTAAGTAATCAAGATTGTTTATTGCGAGCGTTATGCAGGCAATGGCCTTATACAATAGCAAGCAGCTGGAAGATAAGGCCGTTAAATGGCCTGACAAATGAAAGCTATTATGCTACCGATGGCGAATATCATATTGTCGGCCGCAGGCAGTGGCAGCAGGGGAAGCAGCTTGGCGTTAACCGTCAGCGTGAAAACGCCATCCTGCGTCATCTCAGCCAGACAAAAATTGCTCCGCAAGTCATTGCAATAGATCCTCATTGGTTGTTATTGGAATGGCTGCCTGGTCATGTTATTGAGAAAAATGCGTTTTCTCAGCCTGATTTTCTGCAAAAACTGGCGGCGTTATTGACCACTTTGCATCATCAGCCGCTATTCGGTTATCCGCTTCAACTACGGCATCAGTTAGAAAGCTACTGGTTGCAAATTGATAAAGCGCGTCTTACTCCTCGTTGGTTGTGGTTGCATAAACGGTTTATATCGTCTTCGATGCCTTCAATACTAAAATTATCACCTGTGCATATGGATGTTCATTGCGATAATTTGCTTAATACGCCTCAGGGGCTGAAACTCATTGACTGGGAATATGCAGCTGATACTGATATCGGGTTTGCGTTAGCGACACTGTTTCGTACTAATCATTGGGGTGAGCCACAGCAACAGGTTTTTTTGCACTGCTATTGCAGTCAGCCATCAGGATACCGGGATCGAACATTATTGGCGCGTCAGATTAAACGTTGGCAACCTTGGGTTGACTATATGATTTTGATGTGGTTTGAAGTGCGTTGGAAGCAGAGCGGTGATCCACAATTTTTAGAATTAGCGCAACCGTTGCGCCTCTCTTTTGGTCTAACGTTTTAAATTCTATTACGCTGCATTAATTGCAGCACACGAATACAAGTGAGGAATGTGTTATGGGTCCGGTAATGTTAGATGTTGTCAGTTATGAGCTCGATAATGAAGAAAAGGAAATTTTGCAACATCCATTAGTGGGCGGTTTAATTCTATTTACCCGCAATTTTCATAATGTCGAACAATTACGTGAATTGATACGTCAAATTCGTCAGGCATCTCGTCATCGTCTTGTGATTGCTGTTGATCAGGAAGGTGGCAGAGTTCAGCGTTTTCGTGAAGGGTTTACCTGTTTACCTGCGGCTCAGTCTTTTGCTGGATTGAATGATAATTTCAATGGCATTAAATTGGCGGAAGAAGCGGGTTGGCTGATGGCGTCTGAAATGATTGCAATGGATATCGACATCAGTTTTGCGCCTGTTTTGGATTTAGGTCATCAATGTGTGGCTATTGGTGAACGTTCATTCCATGAAAACCCTGAGCAGGTCAAGATGATGGCTGAGCAATTTATTAAAGGAATGCATTCTGCCGGTATGAAATCGACGGGTAAGCATTTTCCGGGGCATGGTGCTGTTAATGCTGATTCTCATAAAGAAACGCCCCACGATGATCGTCCGCTGGACGTTATTTGCCATCATGATATGTCTATTTTCCGTGATTTTATCCAGCGTAATTTGTTGGATGCGATTATGCCGGCTCATGTGATCTATTCTCAGGTGGATAAGCATCCTGCCAGCGGATCGTCATATTGGTTGAAATCGGTACTGCGTCAGCAATTGGGTTTTAATGGAGTGATATTTTCGGATGACCTCTCTATGGAGGGCGCGGCGATTATGGGCAGTTACGCCGAACGCGGGCAGGCTGCGCTGAATGCAGGTTGTGACATGATCTTGGTGTGTAATAACCGTGATGGGGCGGTCAGTGTGCTTGATAATTTGCCTCAGACCAAAGCAGAGAAAGTATTGGAATTGTACCATCAGGGCGGTCAATTCAGTTTGAATGAGCTAAAGGATTCAAAACGCTGGCAGCAGGCTAATAAAGCATTAACGGTTTTACATGAGAAATGGCAGTGTTGTGCACGATAATTGATAAAGATATCTTAAATCCGCATTTACTTATCAGAGTGAAACATTTGGCTATCCTGGAAGCCTACTTCTGGCGTTTCCCCAATATCAGCTTTTTTAAGACTGATTTTTATAAAGCATATTTTATTTCTTATGTAAACAGAAAAATAAGATAAATATGAACTGAATCGAACCAACTGAAAATAAATTGACAATTTTTGTGATTGATGTTTATTTATTCAAAAGAATTTGCTGTTGTTCAATTTTGGTATGACCAACTAACCGGCCGTGGTATTCTGGAACTATCACATCAATTATTTATTTCAAACTAAATGTTACCTAAGGATATTGAAACAATATCCTTAGGTAACATTTGATTTACATTTTTAGTGGAGTAGTCATGTCAACACCAAAGAAAAGAATTGTGATCATTGGTGGAGGTGCTGGTGGTTTGGAACTGGCAACCAGTTTGGGGCATAAGCTGGGGCGCAAGAAGAAAGCAGAAATTGTGTTGGTGGACCGTGACCAAAGTCATTTATGGAAGCCGTTATTACATGAAGTCGCGACAGGATCACTTGACGATGGGGTTGATGCGTTGAGTTATTTGGCTCACGCCCGTAATCACTATTTCAGTTTTCAATTAGGCACGTTGACTGATATTCATCGTGACACCAAAAAGATTTCTTTGGCTGAAATCCGGGATGAATATAACGAGGTATTGGTTCCTGAACGTGAGCTGAGTTATGACATTTTGGTTATGGCTCTGGGCAGTAAATCTAATGATTTTAGTACGCAAGGGGTGAAAGAGCACTGCATCTTCTTGGATAACCCACAGCAGGCTCACCGTTTTCATAATGAAATGTTGAATCTGTTTCTTAAATATTCTGCAAGTTGTGGTCAGCAAGATAAAGTTAATATTGCTATTGTTGGTGGTGGAGCAACAGGTGTTGAGTTATCTGCTGAGTTACATAATGCGGTAAGACAGCTTAACAGCTATGGTTTTGAGGGGCTGAACTCGGAAGCATTGAATGTTACCTTGGTAGAAGCGGGTGAGCGTATTTTGCCTGCATTGCCGGCACGTATTTCTGCTGCGGCGCATCAGGAGCTGACAAAACTTGGCGTTCATGTATTGACCAAAACTATGGTAACCAGTGCTGATGAGCAGGGATTGAATACCAAAGAGGGTGAATTGATTAAAGCGGATCTCATGGTATGGGCGGCGGGTATCAAAGCACCTGATTTTATGAAAGATATTGCCGGTCTTGAAACTAACCGAATTAATCAACTGGTGGTGAAGCCAACGCTGCAAACGACATTTGATGACCATATTTTTGCTATTGGTGATTGTGCATCATGTGCGAAGAAAGAGGGGGGTTTTGTTCCTCCAAGGGCGCAGGCGGCTCACCAAATGGCCAGCCGTTGCCATAGCAATATTATGGCGTTGTTGAATGACCAACCGTTAAAAGAATATATCTACAAAGATCATGGTTCTCTGGTTTCATTATCGAAATTCAGTACGGTTGGTAGTCTGATGGGTAACTTAATGCGCGGTTCAATGATGATTGAAGGGCGTGTGGCGCGTGCTGTCTATATTTCTTTATATCGTATGCATCAGGTCGCTTTGCATGGTTATATTAAAACTGGTTTGATGATGTTGGTCGGTGGAATTAACCGTGTGATCCGTCCGCGATTAAAATTGCATTAATCATTTAATCGATATAAGGCCACCCTGTGAAATAATGGGTGGCCTTGATAAAGCATCACTTTTTTAGTTTGAAATAATTTACGTTAATTAAGAAAACAGGCGATCAATTAATTTGAACGCATTCGCGACATTCGGGCGTGAGCCAATTCCCTGTGGTTCTCCTGTTAAATAACCACTATTTTTAACCAGTGTTGCTATTTGTTGGCAATTAAAATATTTATGATATTTTAATTTAATATAGGATTGAATGAGAGCTAATGCACCAGAAACTAAAGGTGTTGCACTGGATGTCCCATTATAACTACGAGTGTAGTTTCTATTATTTCCTGGCAGATGCTGTAAATTTGAATATCCGGTGGTTGTGACATTCTCACCCCAGGAATTTAAACTGGTATAGAGATTATGATTGGAAAAACCTAATCTGTATCCATTAATTGATGTACAAGCACCAATCATAATACCGCCGTGGTCGCCATAATTAGGGAAGGTGAAATCATAGGCTAAATTAATACCGCTATTACCGGCAGAGAAGATAATAATTGCACCTGCGTCAGCACAGCTTTTTATTTTCTGCCAATTAGATTTAATATAAGTAAAAGGATAATATCTATTATTAGCGACAATTTGAATATTTAAACTAATAATATCTCCCGGCGAAAAGCTATATATTATTCTGTCAAAATCAGTAATATCATAAAAACGGAAATGACACTTGTGAGCGATACCGGTTACACCAAATCCATTATCCTTTGCTGCAATACAGCCGGTGGAGGCTGTACCGTGGTTACAGTCTTGTATTTCCGGGCGGCTGTTGATAACCGTAATATTACCAACTAAATCTTCATGGTTTCTGTAAACACCAAAATCAAGATGGTGCACGGTGATACCCTGACCTTTATAACCCGTCGCCCAAGCGTTTCTGATATTCATCCCACTGTATTCGTCTAAATATCCTTGTAGATGTGAAAAATCGGGTGTAATAATATTAGAATCAAATTCGGCAATTACCTCTTCTGTTTCGGATAAAATCTGAGGAGGTGGCGGAAGATATTTTAAAACGGGAGTGAGAGAGCAAAACTCGATATAATCCAGTTTTTCCAATTCATCGGCTAACTTGACTAAATCAGAATGATTAATATCAGCATCTATTTTATAAAGGTGAATTAATTTATTAAATTCTTTGGTTTTCCAGTTCTTTTTATCTAAGTTTTCTTTATTAAAAACAGGTTTTATCTCTATTTTATGTTTAAATGCATTAAAAATCGGTAATAAATGTGTTTTTTCGGCTGCTAATCTCTTTAATCCATCCGGAGAAAACATGATTTCAAGATTGTACTTCAAGTTATCATTTTGGATATGATTGTTTCCTTTTAAAGAAACAATGTTATCTTCAAACGGTGTTTGTTTAGGTAATGGATAATGAATATTATTGCTTTCATCTCTAATGATTTCATCTATTTCTCTATCTATATCAAATAGAAAGTCTGACTCTTTTATTTCTATATTTTCTCGTGGAAGTGTTTTAATTACTTTTCCATTCTCAATGATAGTGGTTTCTATTGTGTAATTTGCGGGTTTAAGTGAGATAAAACAGGCTAATTGATTATCGTCACTATAGTATTCATATATATCTTTTGTGTCTGAATTTATTAGTGTGTATTTTATTTCTATGTTGTCACTTATTTCACCATGACATTTAAGATATAGATTACCGTCAAATTTTGCAGATTGAAAGTACTCAAGGGATATAGACATTGTCATTCTCCTCTTTGGTTAATTGCCTCCTTAGTATAACTACAAATGGGTATTTCATATTATTATTATTTCTTAGTCCACTATGTTGTTAGATAGTGGATGTATTATCTATATTGATTATTACTGAATGTGATTTTAAGTTGAATTTATAATTCTATTCGTGTTGGGGTTATCTCTCTTAAGATGAGCGGCTGATTTTAATTAATAAAATCAGGTATGAATATACTCCATGAATAATGCGGGGCTATCTGTGTTTTTATCGATTATTTCTCCTTTTTTTACGAAGCCGCAGCTAAGATAGAAACTGATAGAATTTTTATTTTGGCAATAAACCTCTAACTCCAGTTTATTTCGTAAATTTTTCGCATAGCTGATCAGCTGCTTACCGATACCTCTTCCTTGCGCTGATGGTGAAACGAAGATGGCAGCAATACTGTTTTCGTATAGGCTGAGAAAACCTTTCACGGAATTTTGTTCTTCATATACATAGGTTTCTGATGATGGGATATAGATATTGCGCATGTCATCTGTTTTGCTTTTCCAGAAATCAGCATCAATGAAATGATGGGCAATCAACGATGCTGATAGCCAGATATCCAGAATAGTATCCATATCCTGTGTGTCAAAAGGGCGGATCATGATTGACTCCCAACATATTTATATCTGTTTTAGCTGTTAGCTACATTGTAGTGGCAGAGTGACGAGCATACTACAACGGGAGTCAAAATAATGGATCTTTCTAGCTCTTTTTATGTGATTAATGCTTGATTGTTAAAGACAGGATCAGATTGAATATGGATTCTCTGCAAATGTCGTTCTGATTTAGACGTAAATCCTTCACGGCCATGTAGCAGAGAAAAATTGTCCACAATCACCAAGTCGCCTTTTTGCCATGAATGAGCATATAGATGACGTTTATCGTATAGTGTATTGATAAAATCCTGTTGAAATTCTGCTACTTGCTCAGGATTGATATTATGATACTCAATAGCATGTTTATTCAGGAATTTCTCACCATCTGTCGCTGGCTCATTATATCTGATAACAAATCCATTTCCATCCGGATGTTTTTCCAATAAAGGCGAATGGACTTCTCCACCATAATGAGTGACTTTATTAATGCGGTAAGTGACAGATATATTTTTCCATTGTTCTAATTGTTGCTGAGTCGCATTAGCAACCACAAGGCGGGTATTGACGAAGGTTGTTCTACCTCCTTGGTCACCATCTGGCGCATGTGCACAGTGGAACATAATAAACTCGGGAATTGTCGGTTTATACATGCCATCCCAATGAAGCGGCATATAACTGTTATCAAATACGTGATCGGTCGCATCCTGATGTTCACGGACATCTAAAACAGCACCAAACGGCCACATCATTATTTCTCCCCAATCACGGGCATAATCTTCATATTTTTCGTGATCAGATAAGTCAGATTTGAAGCCACGTAATATAAGCAAATGATATTTTTTAATCAGTTGTTTTAATTCTTCTACCGATAGCGTATCAATATGCTGGTCAGAATATTGTGGTGTAATCTTCAGGCCAAAAGGCGCCATTTCTTCTGTCTGAAATTTATTTAAATCTGTCATAGTCATTTTCCTTTAAATTACATAATGGCTGGGTTTTCCATGAATATTTACCAATTTTCCGCCCATCATCTGAACTTCTTTATGTTTCATTAATATGAACTGCCCATTTACATTGGCTGCGACACCGTGCCAAGGGGTTAACCAATCATCCCTGGTTGGCATCATATGAATACCGAGTTTAATGCTGTCTGCTGGCTGAGGATGAATAGACAGACGTATGGCTTCTGGGAAATGCGTATCTAATAAACTTCCCCATGCCCAACTCCGCTGAATAACACCGATAGCTCTCTGTTTGGCGTCTTTTTGCAGGGCATTATTTGAGCCGGTATAGCCGGGTAATAAGCTGTCTTCATATAAAAAACGGGTAACCGCGCGATACAATTGCAATCCATCACTGTTTTGCAACAGTTGGTTTTTAATGGATTCCTCAGATCGAGCGTAATGTTTTACTAACATATGCCTCTGTAAATCGAAATCATCACTATGCTCGCAGAGGTTCTTGTCGTCATTGAGATTAAATGTACTTAAGTTTATAGCACCCATCTCATTGATTAATTGTTTAATATCTTCATGATATTGACTGATAACTTCATCATTGACACGAATGAGATCACCGAAAACATGCCCATCGGAACAGATAATAATACGGGCGCCAGGAGGATAATAAAGCTGTATACGCTGGCATAGAGAATTAAGAAAAGTCAAAGATAAGCGTTCTGCCATATCGGGAACAGTACCAAGCACTTTATTTTTATTTGGTGATTTTGTTGGGAATGCCGGCAAAATAAATTCGATAGGTTTTTTATTCCTGATGAAATATGCAATTCTGGGTAACTGTACGCTTTTAACAAGCGCTTCTTCTTGCGCTAAATCTCTTTCTGAGTCGGTAAGACGCCTGCGGTATTGTAACAACTCATGTAGAATTTGCATGGAAATATTGCTAGAAGAAACACTATCAGAAGTAACGTTATTGTAAGTAATGCTTTGCATAATGACTATTTCTCATTCTTGTCATAAATATCCATTCTTTGCTTCTTAAAAATAGATAAATACGAGTTTAACTAATTGGTATAGACGCAGTGTAAAATAGTGCAATTAAAATATGATATAATATTTAGGAATAAATAATAATTTATTTTCTAACAAACAATATGTTTGAATATGATTTTTATAGTCAATCAATATATTTGATTGACTGTTCCAATAAGGCACAGTTTTCCTAGGTTATTAGAGTCTTATATAACTGGTACGATCACTTTGATTAGATACTACTAAGGTTAAGTCGGGTAAGTGAAATGAGGTTGTTGCACGATTTTATGTTAACGATTTTTTTAAATTTATCGTAAATTAAGACGAGTAGGGTATATCTTTATTTTACCTAATATATTATTTCTGGTTATGAAATACATGAATTGCATAAGTAATTTTTATGATTGTAACAAGAGAAATAGGATTTAAGTTAAAAAAGTAAACTAATATATAAGGTTGATAATATAATCTGTTATTATGAGTACAACTCATTTGGCTATTATTTTGGGAAAATTGGATTTATCTTTCATTCAATCAGGCAATATTCCCGATTCCATACGAATATTGCGGCATGATTGTTATTTCAAAATAAATATTAATGAGTAAATCACAGCACTTCCCCACGGACTGATAATCAATCACAGGGGAAGTAAAAAATAGCTTAGAAACTCACTTGATGGTGTTCAAAAGTACTCAGTAACTGCTGAATAAAGTCCAGACGTACCATCCTCTCGTTCAGGTCAGTAATGAATTTCAGTTTAGCTGGGCCATCCAGCCGGTAAATTTCAGGTTGTTTCTGTAACAGGCTGATCAGATAAGTTGGATCAACTTTATTTTTTTCACTAAATTCGATGAAACCGCCCTTTTCATGGGCTTCTATGCGCTTAATCCCTAATTTCTGAGCGGATAAGCGAATTGCCGCTGATTGTAATAAATGGCGCCCAGGAGCAGGTAATGTGCCGAACCGGTCTACCAGTTCAACCTTTAATTCTGCCAATTCTGATGCGTTTCTGGCGCTGGCAATGCGTTTATAGAAAGATAAACGCATATTGACATCAGGAATATAATTATCAGGCAGTAAAACAGGCGTACGCAATTCAACGTCCGTTTGGCTATTCACCAAGTCTTCAAGTGAAGGTTCACGACCTGCTTTTAATGCATTGACAGCACTTTCCAGTAGCTCCATATAGAGTGTGAAGCCAATCGTTGTCATCTGGCCACTTTGTTCTTCACCGAGAAGCTCACCGGCTCCGCGGATCTCAAGGTCATGGGTTGCCAGTGCGAAACCAGCGCCCAAATCTTCAAGGGAGGCGATTGCTTCCAGACGTTTGTGCGCATCGATTGTCATGGCTTTCGGATGTGGCGTTAGAAGATAAGCATAAGCCTGATGATGAGAGCGTCCGACACGTCCTCGCAGTTGATGCAATTGAGCCAGGCCGAAATGGTCAGCACGTTCAATAATGATGGTATTGGCACTGGGAATATCAATGCCTGTCTCAATAATGGTGGTGCAAATCAGGACATTAAACCGCTGATGATGAAAATCGGTCATCACCCGTTCCAAATCCCGTTCACGCATTTGCCCATGACCAACGGCGATCCGTGCTTCTGGTACTAACTCTTCGAGGCGCAGTTTCGCTTTCTCAATATTTTCAACATCATTATAGAGGTAGTAGACTTGACCACCGCGCAAAATTTCACGCAACATCGCCTCCCGAACAACCAGGCTGTCATACTCGCGTACGAACGTTTTGACCGCCAGGCGACGGGCGGGTGGTGTCGAAATGATCGAGAGATCTCGCATACTACTCATTGCCATATTGAGCGTTCGGGGAATAGGGGTTGCGGTAAGAGTCAGAATATCCACATCGGTGCGCATAGCTTTAATTTGTTCTTTGTGGCGAACACCAAACCGGTGTTCCTCATCGACAATTAATAAACCAAGATCTTTCCAGCGCAGGCCACTTTGCAGCAATTTATGAGTACCGATAATAATATCGACTTTACCTTCAGTCGCCATTTCAACAACTTGCTGCTGCTCTTTCGCACTGCGGAAACGGGATATCATTTCAATACGTACCGGCCAATTAGCAAAACGGTCACGGAAATTATCAAAATGTTGTTGAGCCAGAAGAGTTGTCGGAACCAATACCGCTACTTGCTTGTCATTATGGACGGCCAGAAATGCAGAGCGCATCGCAACTTCGGTTTTACCAAATCCGACATCACCGCAAACCAGGCGATCCATCGCCACGGGTTGACACATATCATTGAGAACAGCGTTAATCGCTTGCTCTTGGTCTGGCGTAGTTTCAAATGGAAAGCTTTGACAAAACAGTTGGTATTGTTCCCAATCATGTTTGAAAGCAAACCCTGGTTTTACGGTGCGGTGGGCATAAATATCAAGCAACTCCGCAGCCACATCGCGTACTTTTTCGGCTGCTTTCTGGCGGGCCTTGCTCCATGCCTCTCCGCCCAATTTATGTAATGGCGCATTTTCATCTGCGCCACCTGCGTAGCGGCTAATCAGATGCAGGGAAGACACCGGAACATAGAGTTTGTCGTTACCGGCATAACTCAGGATCAGATATTCAGCCTTGATCCCCCCTGCTTCCAGAGTGGTTAACCCCTGATAACGGCCAACACCATGTTCCAGATGAACCACTGGCTGACTGGGGTGTAATTCTGCAAGGTTACGGATCAGGGTATCTGTATTGATCGTGCGGCGGGTATCCTGACGGCGGCGAACAACACGCTCACCGAGCATGTCACTTTCACAGATCAGAGCAAGCGCATTCTTTGCATCAATAAAACCATGTTCAGCCGCACCAATCATTAAAAAGTGGCCTGATTGTTGTGCTTCATGTAATTTGCTGATTTTAATTGGTTTAATCTTTATTCGTGACAACAATTCTTGCAACGTTTCTTTTCGGCCTTCACTCTCAACGGAGAAAATAACGCGGCCAGTGAACTGTTCAAGGAAACGGCGAAGCTTATCCAGCGGTGCCTTATGTTGTGTAACCACGGCGAGATCCGGCAGTCGCTGATAATCAAGATTGATGTGGCTGGCTTTTTTACTGAACTCTTCTGTTTTGAGTTGAATGCGGGGCCAGTTTTTGAGTTCTGAGAATAGCTTATCAGCCGGAAGCCAAAGTTCTTCCGGTGGTAAGAGAGGACGCATGGGGTCAACTTTACGGCTCTCAAAACGTTGTTGAGCATCTTGCCAGAAACGTTCTGCGGAGGGGTTTATCTCTTGATTGATAATCAAGGTGTTGTCTGGCAGATAATCAAATAGCGAAGGTAAGGGCTGGTTGAAAAACAGGGGTTGCCAGTATTCTATCCCTGCCGGTAATGTCCCTTTACTGACCTGCTGATAAATATGTTCACCGTCACGACGGACTTCAAAACGTTCCCGCCACTGGCTACGAAACAGTTCAATCGTCTCTTTATCCGTTGGGAATTCATGAGCAGGCAGTAAGTTGATTTGCTTGACTTCGGTCAGCGTGCGTTGGCTGTCAACATCGAAAATTCGCAGACTATCAATTTCATCATCGAAAAAATCAATACGATAAGGGTGCTCGCTCCCCATTGGAAAAAGATCAAGCAGTGCGCCACGGGTAGCAAATTCGCCATGTTCAAGAACTTGTTCAACACTGCGATAGCCCGCTTGTTCCAATTCAGTACGCAGTTTATCCCGCGAAAGCCTCTGACTTTTGCACATAACCAGCGCATGCCCGTGCAGAAACTCATGCGGGCAAACCCGTTGCATTAAGGTATTTATCGGCAGGATTAAAACACCTTTGGTCATTGTTGGCAGACGGTAGAGTGTGGACAGGCGATTGGAAATAATTTCCTGATGAGGAGAAAAACTGTCATACGGCAATGTTTCCCAGTCAGAAAGGAGATCAATAGGACAATCGGTAAACTGATGGATTTCATCATGCAGACGTAGAGCGTTTTGCATATCCTTGGTTATCAGTACCACAGGGCCTTGATGGCGTTCGACAATTTCAGCACACTCTACAGCATAAGCGGCGCCAGTAAGTTGGCCTAACTGGCGGCTATCACCGCGGCGTTTAGGAAGTTCATAACGGTATTTTGAGGACATAAGCGTTAATGTGTTCTCTATGATTCAGTCCATTCCCAACAGATTTTCGACGCATAATGGTCTTAAAGTAAATACGCTGGCAGGTTGAGAGAAAATAAAAAAAACCACAGATCCGGGCGTTGGTGGTTCCATAAAGTATAGCTACCCTTTATTATCCCCGAACACTTTGCTTTGGCAACAGGGGAGTAACAGATTTCATGTTTCAATCTGTCTCATTATTTATAGGTTTGCGGTATATGCGTGGCCGTGCGGCTGACAGATTTGGCCGGTTTGTTTCATGGCTGTCGGCAATTGGTATTACTCTCGGTGTTGCTGCATTAATTACAGTACTGTCCGTGATGAATGGTTTTGAGCGTTCACTGGAAACCAGTATTCTTGGTTTTATGCCACAGGCTGTTGTGACGTCGGTGAAGGGTTCTCTGGATCCGGAAAAACATCCGGCCAGCGAGCTTGCGGATTTGAAACAAGTTAGCAGGATTACACCTTTGGTGATGGGAGATGTCGTATTACAAAGCCCCCGCAATGTCGGTGTGGGCGTGATGTTGGGTACCACTTCTGATGAATATGAGCCGCTGACGGAATATCTGATCAGCACTTATCGTCAGCAACTTGAACCCGGCAGCTATAATGCGATTTTGGGCGAAAAACTGGCCAGGGAGCTTGGGATAAAGCGTGGTGATCGAGTCCGCTTCATGGTGCCGGGGGCCAGCCAATTGACACCGATGGGGCGTATTCCCAGTCAGCGCCTGTTTACCATTGTGGGTACTTTTGCTTCTAACAGTGAAGTAGACGGCACACAGGTTCTGGTTAATCAGCAAGATGCGGCTCGTCTGATGCGTTATCCGCAGGGTAACATCACCGGCTGGCGTCTCTATCTCACAGAACCCTTGGCTGTAGATAGTTTGAGCTTACAAACCATGCCAGAAGGGTTGTTGTGGAAAGATTGGCGCGAACGTAAAGGTGAATTTTTCCAGGCTGTCAGGATGGAAAAAAACATGATGGGTTTACTGTTAAGTCTGATTATTGCTGTGGCTGCATTCAATATCATTACTTCGCTTGGTTTGCTGGTGATGGAAAAGCAGAGTGAAGTGGCGATTTTGCAAACACAGGGGCTGGTACGTCGTCAGATTATGACCGTTTTTATGATCCAGGGAGCGGGTGCCGGGATTATCGGTACATTAGTGGGAACCGGGCTTGGTGTTTTGCTTACCAGCCAGCTTAATAACTTAATGCCGTTGGTTGGCCTGTTGACCTTGGGTGTTGAATTGCCTGTTGCGATTGAGCCATTACAGGTAGCCACAATTGCAATTTCAGCGATGGTAATCGCCTTGTTATCTACGTTATATCCTTCCTGGCGTGCTGCTGCCATTCAACCTGCTGAGGCTTTGCGTTATGAATAATCAACCATTACTGCTGTGTAATGACTTATGTAAAAAATATCAGGAAGGGCAAGTACTGACCGAAGTGCTGAAAAATGTCGCTTTTGCTATCAAACCGGGTGAAATGATGGCGATTGTGGGGAGTTCCGGCTCAGGTAAGAGTACGCTGCTGCATTTGCTTGGTGGATTGGATACACCGACCTCCGGTGAAGTCCTTTTTAAAGGGCACTCTTTGAATAAAATGTCTGCCAAAGCCAGAGCAGCACTGCGCAACCATGAATTGGGTTTTATTTATCAGTTTCACCATTTGTTGCCTGATTTTAACGCAATAGAGAATGTGGCGATGCCACTGCTGATTGGCGGAAAGAACCGCAGTCAGGCACAAAAGAAAGCATTGGAAATGTTGGCGGCTGTTGGTCTGGAAAAACGGGCCCATCACCGCCCGTCAGAATTATCAGGGGGTGAGCGCCAGCGAGTGGCGATTGCCAGGGCCTTGGTTAATGAGCCGTCTTTAGTTTTGGCTGATGAACCTACCGGTAACCTTGATTTACGTAATGCAGATAGCGTTTTTGAATTATTGGGCGAACTTAACAGACAGCAAGGCACAGCATTTCTGGTTGTCACCCATGATTTGACACTGGCTGGCAGATTGAATCGTCAGGTGGAAATGCGGGATGGTTATTTACAGGATAAATTGACCCTGGCGGGGGCATTGTAATGGCGAATTTGCCTCTCTCTTTAGTCACGGCTCTGCGATTTAGCCGGGGGCGTCGCCGGGGTGGAATGGTATCCCTGATTTCAGTGATTTCTACGCTGGGGATTATGCTTGGTGTCGCTGTTCTGATTATTGGTCTGAGTGCCATGAATGGTTTTGAACGGGAATTGAGAAACCGGATCCTTTCTGTCGTTCCTCATGGTGAAATCTATGCGGTCAATCAGCCTTTTGAGCAGTGGCGGCCAGCATTGGAACGGGTAAAAAACACAACCGGCGTAGTGGCTGCTTCACCTTATATTACTTTTACCGGATTAATGGAAAAAGGTGCCAGCTTACATGCTGTTCAGGTGAAAGGTGTTGATTTAGTCACTGAGGCTCAGGTCAGTTCATTACCACAGTTTGTACAAGGTAATGCATGGCAAAACTTTCAGGCAGGTCATCAACAGGTCATTCTTGGGCAGGGGGTTGCTAATGCTTTGAAGGTTAAGCAGGGCGATTGGCTGACTGTCATGATCCCGAACAGTGATCCAGAAATGAAACTATTGCAACCAAAGCGGATCCGTTTACAGGTTAGTGGAATTTTTCAGCTAAGTGGCTTACTTGATCATAGCCTGGCTTTGATTCCTTTGGCTGATGCACAGCAATATTTGGATTATGACCAGGGGATCACCGGCATTGCGATCAAGGTTGATGATGTGTTTGCCGCTGATCAACGGGTAAGAGCTGCCGGTGAAGCATCACAAGAATATGTCTATATCAGTAGTTGGATAAGAAATTACGGTTATATGTATCAGGATATTCAGATGGTACGCGGCATTATGTATCTGGCGATGATTCTGGTGATTGGCGTGGCATGTTTTAATATCGTTTCTACGCTGGTTATGGCGGTAAAAGATAAAAGCAGTGATATCGCTATCTTGCGAACCCTTGGCGCGAAAGATGGGCAAATCAGAGCGGTTTTTCTCTGGTATGGATTACTGGCGGGTATGGTAGGCAGTATTGCCGGCGCGGTAGTCGGCGTGTTGGCATCACTGAATCTGACGGCCTTGATTCATGGTCTGGAAAAACTGATCGGCCATCAATTTCTTTCTGGTGATGTTTATTTCATTGATTTCCTGCCATCTGAGCTACATAGCATGGATGTTCTGTCTGTTCTGGCGACGGCTTTGATTCTGAGTTTACTGGCAAGTTGGTATCCGGCAAGGCGGGCAAGTGGGCTTGATCCGGCGCGGATTTTAAGTGGGAAATAATAAACCTGTTATTGGCATGAACTCAACAAAGGCGCTATGGTATAAAAAATAGAAACCTAAACAGTATTGAGAAATCTTATTAAAGGAAATCATATGCGTGTTCGTCGTCGGCTTGGTCGGTTTCGTAAGGTTAAGCGTTTGCGGCATCAAAGGTTTCGTAGCCGAATTTTCTATAGGGATAATCGATTGGCACTGAATATGAAAAAACCTTATGTAGTGGTATTGACTGGTGCGGGTATTTCGGCTGAATCGGGTATTCGGACTTTCCGCTCCTCTGATGGGTTGTGGGAAGAACATCGGGTGGAAGATGTTGCTACACCTGAAGGTTTTCAGAGAGATCCAGAATTGGTACAGGCATTTTATAACGCCCGGCGTCATCAACTTCAGCAACCGGAAATAAACCCGAATGCGGCGCATTATGCTTTGGCGGCACTGGAAAATGAGCTTGGCGATCATCTTCTGCTGATTACCCAGAATATCGATAATCTTCATGAGAGGGCGGGCAGCTATCGTACTGTGCATATGCATGGTGAGTTATTCAAAGTCCGTTGCTGTCAATCCGGACAAGTGTTCGAGTGGACAGGTCCTCTGACAACTGATGAACGTTGCCATTGTTGTCAGTTTCCATCACCGTTGCGTCCGCATATTGTTTGGTTTGGTGAAATGCCTTTTGCTATGGAGCAAATCTACTCTGCACTGGCTCAGGCGGATATTTTTATTGCTATCGGTACCTCTGGGCATGTTTATCCTGCGGCTGGATTTGTGCATGAAGCTAAACTGGCAGGGGCACACACAGTAGAGCTGAATCTGGAGCCGAGTCAGGTAGAGAGTCTGTTTGATGAAAAGCATTATGGACCAGCCAGTAAGATAGTGGATGAGTATGTCCGAAGATTAATTAATAAGATAAAAGAATTTAAAGCTGACTTGACGCAATAATTATTCTGTTTCTCTTCCTCATAATGGGCTGTCAGGTTCCTGGGGGAAGAGAATAATGGACAGACTACTAGAGCGTTTTTTAAAATATATATCTTTTGATACTCAGTCAAAGCCGTCAGTGAAAACTATTCCCAGCAGTGATGGTCAGCTTGAACTGGCCAAAGCGCTGAAACAAGAATTGATTGAGCTGGGTTTTTCCAATGTGATTCAGAATGATTATGGTTGTGTTATGGCAACATTACCTGCCAATACACCATGGCCTGTACCGGCTATCGGTTTTATTGCTCATCTTGATACTTCGTCAGATTTTCCTGGAAAAAATGTCAGCCCACAAATGCTGGAAGATTACCGGGGTGGTGAGATTGCTCTGGGGGTTGGTGATGAAGTGCTATCGCCAGTCATGTTTCCTGTATTGCATAGCATGTTGGGGAAAACATTGATTACTACAGATGGCAAAACGCTGCTTGGTGCTGATGATAAAGCGGGTATCGCAGAAATCATTACCGCAATGGTTCGCCTGAAAAACAGCAATATTTTACATGGTGATATTCGGATAGCGTTTACACCTGATGAAGAGACAGGTAAGGGAGCACGCTATTTTGATATTAATTCATTTGATGCTGAGTGGGCATATACCGTAGATGGTGGTGGTGTGGGTGAACTGGCGTTTGAAAACTTCAATGCGGCGGTGGTAACAGTCAAGATTGTTGGCAACAATGTTCATCCTGGTAATGCTAAAGATGTCATGATCAATGCCTTATCGCTGGCAATCCGTATTCATCAGGAGTTGCCAGCGGAAGAAACACCGGAACATACCGACGGATATGAAGGTTTCTACCATCTGCAACGTATTAAAGGTACGGTGGAACGTGCCGAAATGCACTATATTATTCGTGATTTTGATCGGAATAGTTTCGAAGAACGTAAAAAGAAGATGATCAAAATTGCGGAAAAAGCCGGTGAGGGATTACATCCCGATTGTTATATCGAACTGACTATCGATGACAATTATTACAATATGCATGATGAAGTTATCAAATACCCGCATGTTATTGAGATTGCCAAACAGGCGATGTTGGATTGTGACATTGATCCCATTATTAAACCCATTCGTGGTGGTACTGATGGGGCACAATGGTCATTTCGTGGCTTGCCTTGCCCGAATATATTCATGGGAGGGTATAATTATCATGGTAAGCATGAATTTGTTTCATTGGAGGGAATGGAGCAAGCTGTGAGTGTTGTCATGCGTATTGCTGAGTTGACAGCACTGTTGTCCAAAAAAGTTGAGAGAAATTCAGGAGTTTTACACTATTGATTAATTTGAACAGAGATTAATGCAAATCCTGGCACCACAAGTTTTTGCATTTACGTGGAGGTGACCTGGCTTATAAATGGTGGGTATGAACGATGATTAAAGCAATCACGATTAATACAACTTTTCGAGAACTGCCTCTTAATCGGAAGATCTGATTAAAAGGCAGTGAGGTAATAACCGGGTGAGAAGTGACACAGAATTATTTAAAGGGTCACCTTTTGTGGTGATACATTAATCATTAAAGTACCAGTAGCCACTGTTTACCAATGCCGTGAGCAGTCTGATAAAACGCACATCATCTATCGCTTCACCCAGCATTTCTGCATTAATTTCATAATAGTGGCAAAGAACATCAGCTGCTTTAATATGAGGTGTATCTATTAATTCACCGTTAACAAAGCACTGATCACCAATTCTTATAACGCGTAATCCGTTAAGGCGGTGGAGATTTTCACCTTGTTTCATTAATTCATAAATTTCATCACTTTCATAGGGAGGTTCTGGTGGGGCAATATCAAGTTCATGCCGGGACTGAGAGATGAATTCACCAAACCATTGTTGGAAAATTTCAGGTTGCGCTAATAATTCGTTCATCATTGTGTGTAGCGCGGATAGTTCATGTAGTTGGACCCGTGCCGGGTTTTCGCGGAAAGTCAGATCAGGATCGCTATAGCGATAGCTGCCTAAATCATTAGCCAGCACATAATCGGCAAAACTGCTGAACAGTTCGCGGGAATTGGGCGCACGGAAACCAACTGAATAATTCAGTGAATCTTCAATGGCATAACCTTCATGCGGAAACCCAGGTGGAATATAGAGAATATCACCGGGTTCCATCTCTTCATCAATAATGGCGTTAAATGGATCGACCTGTAATAAATCGGGATGAGGGCAGTGCTGTTTCATGGGGATCTTTTCGCCAACACACCAACGACGGCGACCCATTCCTTGAATGATAAACACATCATATTGGTCGAGATGCGGGCCAACACCCCCACCGGGAACAGAGAAGGAAACCATGAGATCGTCCATCCGCCAGTCAGATAACACGCGGAATGGTTGCATTAATGCCGCGGAAGGATGATGCCAGTGATTAACCGCTTGTACCAGCAGTGACCAATCCTGTTCACTTAAATGATCGTAACTTTCGAATGGACCATGAGAGACATCCCAACGGCCATTTTTCTGGCTGACCAGACGGCAGTCAACTTCATTCTCCATAGCCAAACCTGCCAGTTCATCGGGAGTAAGTGGATCAATGAATTGACGGAAGCCTTGTTTAATCAGTAAAGGGCGTTTTTGCCAGTGATTTTGCAAAAACGCCTGCCAGTCCAGATTCAACTGATAGTCCATAGTGACATCCTGAGTGTGAAGTGAGTTTCAGGATATTATAACGAATTAGTTAAATCGAGTATCAGACTGCATAGGCATATTTAGCAAAAATAGCCGTAAACCTTCGTCCAATGCGGGCGGAGATATCCAGAGTGGAGAGCAGTCATTTAATCGTCATCATTAATTTGCTGACACCGGAATATGACGCAAATTCTGGCACCGCCGAGTGGGCTGTTACTGATACTGATATCACCGGTATATTGTTCAATAATTTCAGAAGCAATTGATAACCCAAGCCCTTGACCAGGCTGCAAGGTATCGACACGCTGGCCCCGTTGAAAAATTATTTCCCGTTTGTCAATTGGAACGCCTGGGCCGTCGTCATCGACAGTAATCATCACCGAATCGTGATCAATAGTGACTGAGATCTCGACAAATTTAAGGCAATATTTACAGGCATTTTCCAGCACATTGCCCATGACTTCCATAAAATCATTTTTTTCACCAAGCCAGGTGATCTCCGGCGATACATCTAACGTGAGGCTGACCCCCTTGCGTTGATAGACTTTTGTTAAAGCGCTGCACAGGCTATCCAATAAAGCAGGAACAGAAGAAACTTTCCGCATAATAGTACTGTGTTCGCTGCGCATACTGGCCCGGTGCAGGTAATAGCCTATTTGCTGAGAAATACGGCTGATTTGCTCAAGCATGATGGGTTCGGCCTGTTGAATAGTCATTTGCTTACTGTTGCGTAAAGAACGGAGAGTTGATTGCAAAACAGCCAGTGGGGTTTTCAGGCTGTGTGTCAGATCAGCCAGCGTTGTCCGGTATTTTGTATAGCGGTTGCGTTCATTATTGAGCAACACATTAAGGTTACGCACCAATCCACGCAGCTCGGTAGGTGGGTTTTCGTCCAGTTTTTCCCGTTCACCTTTCTCCAGCGAGCTGACCTGATGAATCAGCGATTTAATCGGTCGCAAACTCCAGTGTGCCGCCAGCCAGATTAAGGGAATGACCAGAATCAGATTGGCAATCAATACGTAGCCGAACCATTCCCACACCAGAACTGTTTTTTGTAAATCCTGTGGAATAGTATCAATGACGACAATGGTCAACTCCGGCAGATGGTCTGTCGCACTGTATCTGTTAACAGAAACGGAGTGGGTTAGCTCATTGTCTTCATTTTCGTCGAGAGCGTTAAGTTTACCTAATTGCCCTTGCATATTGGCCGAATCTTTTAACAAATCCCGGCTATTTTTCAGGTTGGTATCCAGATCATATAAACCATCTTCCTTTAACCATTCACTTGGAATCGAGTTCTCTACTTTCGGGAGATGACGTTGACGCCAGAGGATAGTCCCTTTGTTGTTGTAAATCAGAACCAGTGATGGGTTGTTTAATGTGAAATTGGGGGGGACTGAAATATCCAGTTTATTGTTATTCCACTGGGCAAGACTGAAAAACAGGTTACTCTGACTGCGTAGCAGTGTATAAGCGGTTTTATCAAAACTGACCAGGTAACCGACAATGGCAACAATACCGTAAGACATTGTCAGCGCCAGAATAACGGCAGCAGTCGCCATTAAAAACCGGGTACGGAGTGAGAAAGGTTTCTTTTTGTGCTTCAGCACTGTTTTACCCATCAAAGCTTTATACATCAAAGCGATAGCCTTGACCACGGACAGTTACGATAGCTTCATAAGGCCATATATCTTGTATTTTCTTTCTTAACCGACCGATTAAGACATCAATGGAATGGCCTTCGCGTAGTTCAGCATCGGGATATAACTGGCGCATTAATGAATCTTTAGTAACTACTTTGTCACTATTACACATCAGTATTTCAATAATCCGGTATTCAAACGCTGTTAGTTTGACATTTTCACCATGTACCGTTAATTCTTTGCGTGACAGATCAATTCGGAAGGGGGGAAATTCAATAACCTGAGAAACTAACCCATTATTACGGCGCAGGAGTGCCTGCATCCGGGCAATAATTTCTTCAAGATGAAATGGCTTGGTGACATAGTCATCTGCCCCTGCATCAAGAACGGTGACTTTTTCTTGCCAGCTTTCACGGGCTGTCAGAACAAGAATGGGGAGTTTTTCATCTTTTTGGCGCCAGCGACGGATCAGACTCAAACCATCTTCTCCGGGCAAACCAAGATCAACAATAGCAATATCGGGTTCACTTTCTGCCAGATAGTAATCGGCTTCTTTGGCATTTGCTGCAGCATCAACCAGATGGCCTGTGTCACGAAGCTGTACTGTCAAATGATGACGCAACAGCATGTTGTCTTCAACGATCAATATTCGCATGGAATATTCCTTCTAAAACGCCAACTGGCAGTATTGTAATAATCAATTTACTCAAACTGTTATATAGACAAAATTGCCGGTAAAAAATGCAATGCAATGGGCCTGGCTGAATATGTTAGATATATGGATCTGTAACAGCAAGTCATCAAGTAGAAATATAGAATATAACTTCAATGTGTGTTTGGAATTGGTTTATAAAAGGATAGAAATAAACGGATATTTTATTCGTCTCAGGTTGCTGACCAACCCGGTGGTCAGAGCCATGAGTTATCTTTTAATTTATCTTACCGCCGTCTATCCTTTTCATCCTGCTATTCGCTATTGCAGCCGGGATAATCCCGGATAACAGCCACACACAGGTACAAAATCAGAGCAATACCTCGTCATTTTCAACGAGGTTTGTCAGCAGTCTTTATCCGTCTGTGGAATATCAATTACTTTAATTCATCAACCAGTGTGATTGCGCGGCCAATATAATTAGCCGGCGTCATTGCTTTTAGGCGTATTTTCTCTTCTTCAGGTAAATCCAGCCCATCAATAAAGGTTTTCATCCCTTCAGCATTGACGCGTTTACCACGAGTAAGTTCTTTCAGTTTCTCATAAGGCTTTTCGATACCGTAGCGACGCATGACGGTCTGGATAGGTTCAGCAAGGACTTCCCAATTTTTATCCAGCTCATCCAGTAGATTCTGTTCATTGACTTCCAGCTTATTTAAGCCTTTCATTGTAGATTGGTAAGCAATCAGAGCATATCCCAGACCAACGCCCAGGTTACGTAATACGGTTGAGTCAGTCAGATCACGCTGCCAACGGGAAACCGGTAACTTGCTTGCCAGATGGCCTAATACGGCATTTGCCAGCCCCAGATTACCTTCAGAGTTTTCAAAATCAATTGGATTGACTTTATGCGGCATGGTGGAAGAACCAATTTCGCCGGCAACCGTTTTCTGTTTAAAATGGTTGAGTGCGATATAACCCCAAATGTCACGGTTAAAATCGAGCAGAATCGTATTGAAACGAGCGATGGAATCGAACAATTCAGCAATATAGTCATGAGGTTCGATTTGAGTCGTGTAGGGATTCCATCTGATGCCCAGTGAAGTCACAAATGTTTCACTGAATTGGTGCCAGTCAACTTGCGGGTAAGCAGCTATATGGGCATTATAGTTACCCACTGCGCCATTGATTTTGCCTAATATTTCAGTTTGTTCCAGTTGGCGATAC
Source organism: Photorhabdus stackebrandtii (assembly GCF_011189495.1). Classification (NCBI taxonomy): domain Bacteria; kingdom Pseudomonadati; phylum Pseudomonadota; class Gammaproteobacteria; order Enterobacterales; family Morganellaceae; genus Photorhabdus; species Photorhabdus stackebrandtii. The sequence continues at coordinate 146,268 of NZ_PUJV01000005.1, read as the reverse complement.
TGGCGTTCCATCCTGTGAGCAACGTTAGCAAACTCTTTACCCACCGTGGAAGGCGTAGCAGGTTGACCGTGAGTACGGGACAACAGCGGCAAGTCCCGATATTCAGCCGCCATTTTTTTAATGGCGTCAATCATCTGGCGCCATTGTGGCAAAATTACTTCTTCACGGGCTGTTTTCAGCATCAGCGCATAAGACAGATTGTTAATATCTTCAGAAGTACAGGCAAAGTGAATAAACTCGGCAACTTTATGCAGTGCCGGAACGTCTGCAACTTTCTCTTTGAGAAAATATTCCACTGCTTTGACATCGTGGTTAGTCGTGCGTTCGATCGTTTTGATACGCATTGCATCCTGTTCACTGAAATTTGCGATAATTTCATTCAGGTAAGCGTTTGCGTCCGTATCAAAAGCCGGAACTTCTTTAATTTCAGCACATTCTGCCAGTTTTTGCAGCCAACGTACTTCAACCTGCGTGCGGAATTTCAATAAGCCAAACTCACTAAAAATGGCACGTAATACGCTGACTTTGTCGCCGTAACGGCCATCAATCGGAGAAACAGCAGTCAGTGAGGATAATTCCATTGGTAGCAACTCCCGGATTTTATTTAACAATGAGCAAGAATATCTTTCGCCTGTTGGAGCAGGCGTTGACGAGAAAACATTAATTGCCAGCGACTACCGCCAACTTGCTGCCATAAGACAGCACAACGGACCCCTGCCAGTAGAATAGCCCGGACTTTCGCTTGTACAAGTGGATTGCGCAGAACATCAGGGGAACCTGTCACCTGGATCCTTGGACCTAATGGGCTGATAACATCAACATAAATACCGGCCAACGCATTGAACATGCCTTCTGACATGGGTTCAAAATAAGTCTGTTGGCGCTCTAACTGACCAATGCGGTTGCCAAGTGCGTCGGAAGCGTCCTGATTTTTACTCAGGCGGCGCTCCAGTACCATAAGGCTTAACATATAGCGGGTAAGATCGGCAGAAAGACGGCTGTTAGAGCCATTGAACATTCCTGGCATGGCATCCAGACCAATTTTCAGGTTGCGTTCATGATTGCCAAACACATCTAAAACAGATGACGGGTTAGTGTTCAGAATGCTATTAACCATAGTTGCAACAGCGTCGGTATCACACTGGTTTTCGTGAGCAAGTTGTTGTACCAGACGACTTGACTGGCAAATTCCCGCCAGAGCCAGTGTAATATTGTAATAATTCTTTGCCACAATTACTCCTGCAAACGTTGTTCAATCACGCCACCGCCAAGACAAATTTCACCCTGATAAAAGACGGCTGACTGGCCGGGGGTGACTGCGGCGACAGGGTTAGCAAAACGTACTTCTATTTTGTCTTCGTTTATTGGTGTGACAGTACAAGGAATATCCTGCTGGCGATAACGTGTTTTGACCACGCAGTGGATTTCTTCAGTCAATGGTTGTCTGTCAACCCAATGAAGCTGTTGAGCAATAAGGCCGGCAGACATCATACGGGGGTGTTCGTGTCCCTGAGCCACGATAAGAATGTTATTTTGAACATCTTTGTCTATGACATACCACGGCTCTTCACTGCCTTCTTTAGTTCCGCCGATCCCCAGACCTTTACGTTGACCCAGTGTGTGGTACATCAGGCCCTGATGTTCGCCAAGGGTTTCTCCATCCACAGTCATAATCGGCCCCGGTTTGGCGGGCAAATAACGGCCAAGGAAATCACGGAATTTGCGCTCACCGATAAAACAGATACCCGTGGAATCTTTTTTCTTTGCCGTCACCAAACCGATTTTTTCAGCGATACGACGAACTTCTGGTTTTTCCAATTCACCGACAGGAAATAAGCTTTGCGCGATTTGCTGGTGGCTCAGGGTATATAAAAAGTAGCTTTGGTCTTTATTGTTATCGAGCCCTCGCAATAATTGGCTCTTACCGTTAATATCCTTGCGGCGGACATAATGACCTGTAGCGATGTAATCCGCACCTAAATCTTCAGCGGCGAATTCCAGAAATGCTTTAAATTTAATTTCTTTGTTGCATAGAATATCTGGGTTAGGGGTTCTGCCAGCTTGATACTCAAAAAGGAAATGCTCGAAAACATTATCCCAATATTCGGCAGCAAAATTGACGGTATGAAGTTCAATACCCAGTTTATCGCAAACGGATTGAGCATCGGCCAGATCAGTCGCGGCTGAACAGTACTCTTCATCATCGTCCTCTTCCCAATTCTTCATGAACAAGCCAGCCACTTGATAACCTTGCTGTTGCAGCAGGTAGGCGGAAACGGAGGAATCTACACCGCCGGACATGCCGACAATGACTTTTTTTTGGCTGTTATCTGACATGGGAATCTCACTGGAGAAAAAAACAAGCGCCGTACTTTAACACGTTGTAAACGGGGGTGCATTAAACTCATCACTGTTTTGCTATTAATTAAACGGAGAGACATAGTTATCCAGTAGGGTGAGAGGATGTTTCTCATTTTGCAGGTAACAGCGGATACTTTCTGCGACAAGTGGTGAACGCAGACAAGCACTCTTTAATATTTGTTCTGCGCTAACCCAGTGGCAGCAGTCAATATCACTGTCCTGTGGATGAGGTGTTGCTTGCTGTTCCATTTCGACCAGGAACAGAAAACGGATAAATGGTGTGCCGTCTGGTGCAACCCACTGATAAATTTTCAGCAGCGCTTGTGGTTTAGCCCGGATACCGGTTTCTTCCCATAATTCACGCTCTGCTGCCTGTAATAACGTTTCATCTGCTTCAAGATGACCCGCGGGTTGATTCCATAATGTTTTGCCATTAATTGTCTCTTCAACCACCAGGAATTTATTCTGGGCATGGACAACACAGGCAACGGTAATGTGGGGGTTAAACAAAATTGATCTCCTTCCATTCGCCGGGTTTCATATTGTCTAATTGCCAGTTTCCTATACTAAAACGAATCAACCGAAGTGTAGGAAAACCAATATGTGCTGTCATTCTGCGCACTTGGCGGTTTCGGCCTTCATAAAGTGTTATTTTTAACCAGCTCACCGGAATGCTTTTACGTTCACGAATCGGTGGATGACGACTCCAGAGCCATGTTGGTTCATGAACTAACTCGGCACCGGCGGGCAGGGTAGGGCCATCCTTTAAGATAATGCCGCCACGCAGTTTGTCGAGCGAAGCGTCATCTGGAACCCCTTCAACCTGGACATAATAAACCTTGGCAGTTTTTTTATCCGGTTGAGTCAGATGTGCCTGAAGTTTACCGTCATTAGTCAAAATCAATAATCCTTCACTGTCACGGTCCAAACGTCCGGCGGCATACACATCAGGGAATGGGATAAAATTCTTCAGCGTTGTTCTGCCCATTTCATCAGTGAACTGGGGCAAGACATCGTAAGGTTTGTTAAAGATCAATACCCGGCGAGGTCCTGCTGGTTTTTTGACAGAATGTGATATTTTTCTTTGGCTGAATCGGTTAACTTTACGTTTTTTAACAGAGAGATTTGTCATCATATGATCACTAAGCGAAATAGGGTGGGTATTATACATGAGTCTGCTATTGATTGGCGTTTGCAGAATATTCAAGTAGTATTGACACGTCCCTTACAAAAAATTAACAAGGTATTACGCTTACTTGAAAGGAGAGGTTAATGGAAAGCAAAGTAGTTATTCCGGCGGAAGGTAAAAAAATAACAGTCGACGCTAAAGGTAAACTGGTTGTTCCGAATAACCCGGTCATCCCTTATATCGAAGGAGATGGGATTGGTGTCGATGTTACCCCTGCAATGTTGAAAGTTGTCGATGCAGCGGTTCAGAAAGCCTATAAGGGTGAGCGTAAAATTTCCTGGATGGAAATCTACACCGGTGAAAAATCTACTCATGTATACGGTAAAGATGTTTGGTTGCCGGATGAAACTCTGGATCTGATCCGTGAATACCGCGTCGCCATCAAAGGCCCTCTGACGACGCCGGTTGGTGGTGGTATCCGTTCTCTGAACGTGGCATTGCGTCAGCAATTGGATCTGTATGTCTGTCTTCGCCCTGTTCGTTACTACCAGGGAACGCCAAGCCCGGTTAAACAACCTGAACTGACCGATATGGTCATCTTCCGTGAAAACGCAGAAGATATTTATGCAGGTATCGAATGGAAAGCGGGTTCTGCGGAAGCGGATAAAGTGATCAAATTCCTGCAAGACGAAATGGGCGTGAATAAAATCCGTTTCCCACAGCAGTGTGGTATCGGAGTGAAACCCTGTTCTGAGGAAGGCACTAAACGCTTGGTTCGTGCTGCTATCGAATATGCGATTGATAATGACCGTGAATCTGTCACTCTGGTTCACAAAGGCAACATTATGAAGTTCACCGAAGGTGCTTTTAAAGACTGGGGCTACCAGCTTGCTCGTGAAGAGTTTGGCGGTGAACTGCTGGATGGTGGTCCTTGGGTGAAAATTAAGAGCCCGAAAAACGGCAAAGAGATCATTGTCAAAGATGTGATTGCTGATGCTTTCCTGCAACAGATTCTGTTGCGCCCTGCTGAATATGATGTTATCGCCTGTATGAACCTGAATGGCGACTATATTTCTGATGCATTGGCTGCTCAGGTTGGTGGTATCGGTATCGCTCCGGGAGCAAACATCGGTGATGAATGTGCTCTGTTTGAAGCAACTCATGGTACAGCACCTAAATATGCGGGTCAGGATAAGGTGAACCCTGGTTCAGTTATTCTTTCCGCTGAGATGATGTTGCGCCATATGGGGTGGACGGAAGCCGCTGATCTCATCATTAAAGGCATGGAAGGCGCAATTGCTGCGAAGACCGTCACTTATGATTTCGAGCGTCTGATGGAAGGCGCCAAGCTGCTGAAATGCAGTGAATTTGGTGACGCTATTATTCAGCATATGTAATCCGTCATTTTCTGCAAACTTCACGGTAGCTGATATTTCCGTGGAGTTTTCTCATTTCTTGAAACTTTTGCTGTAAAATTTTCATAAAATAGCCATAAAAAACGTATTTATTTATATTGCTATGGTTTATCAATTTTCCCTTGCCATCATGTAGTTACCTATCGTTTTTATATGTTTATGTCTTAATGATTATATTAGAAAGATTCAAGTACCCAAGTGCGATATTTTGTTGTTTTTGTTGAATGCAAAATTTTGCAAGTTACATATGCCAGAGTGTATACTAAGGTTAATATTTGTTCTGTCTGATATTGAGAGGGAAAGATGAGTGACTCAGATGATAAAAAAATAGAGTTTAGTACGAGTGATGTGTTAAATGCTCTCTTGCATCGCGGGCAGAATATGCAACATCTTGCAACTCAGGAAAGTGTTGATAATCTGCGCCGTGAGAATGAGGCTAGCTTCACGTCACTTAAATCCGATATTAACCAACGGTTTGAATCTATGGATAAAGCCCTTAACCAACGATTTGAAGCTACGGATAAAGCCCTTGATCAACGATTTGAAATTATGGGTAAAGCCCTTGATCAACGATTTGAAGCCATGAGTAAAGAGTCTAACCAACGATTTGAAGCTACGGATAAAGCCCTTGATCAACGATTTGCAGCTATGAGTAAAGAGTCTAACCAACGATTTGAAACTATGGATAAAGAATCTAACCAACGATTCGAATCTATGAGTAAAGGCGTTAACCAACGATTCGAGTCTGTGGATGTACGTCTTAGCAAACTTGAAGGTAAATTTGATCGTCTTCAATGGTCTATTGTTGCTGCGACGCTGGCGTTTCTTTTTAAAGAATATATTTTTAAGGCGGTTGCTCTTATCCAGTAACGTGCAAAATTTTACACGTTACAGTTGTTTTTTGGGACGTTACTATTTTCTCTTCTTCATTCTCTTCTGCTACGGTGCCTTACCCGTTTATATCGGAATAGTACTGTAGCTGCATCTGTAACACGTCATATGGGCCGGATAGAAGCTAATGACCGATATAAATATAGAAGTTAAAACTGGATAGTTAATTTAATAGCTTGTAAAAATCTTTATGATAGATGTGACTAAGTAAAAACCGCTAACGGGAGTTTGTTCTCCCGCTGTTTTTATAACTGTAAATATAGTACTTACTGTATAATATTTGAATTGTTATGATTTAGTTATTATTTTCCTTATTAAGGATTTTTTCATATTCCTCCCAAACGACAGATAACGGTGAACTTAAGCAACAAATGGATATTGAACCCCCTGATGGAGGGTGGTATTCATATTTAGATCTCCCACGATAGACTCTTATAGGTAAATTGTTATCAGTAGGATTCTTCCTTTTTCTTCTTAACGTCATTCATAACCTCAACGTATATTGTTTAAATTATGTATTGAGAATAAAAGTGAGATATTTTTGCAATATTAACTTCATAAACATGTTTTTTTTGTAAAAGATAACAAATGAAAATATTAGCAGTAGATAATAAAAGATCCAGTTTTATGTTGCATATAAGAGAAGTTTTTTCATATTTTTTACGAAATTGATTTCATATTGAAATAATATTTTATTGAAATTAATGTGTAATGTTATGTTAATGTAAAGTAAGTATTGGTTGTGACTATGTATAGTTGGGTTAAGTACCTTGTTTTTACAGATTAATGGGGCTGTAAATGATCGTGAGAATATTGGTTTTGGAGAATTTTGATGCTTAAAAGTAAATAAATTGTTAAAATAAATATTGGGCAAGATTTTAGCAAAAAATACTGTAAACCCTCTAAATTGGAAAACTTGTTCGATAGTATGGAAAGCAGTCGCTTAGGCTATTTTTTTCTGGTTATATTAATGAATTGCTGAATTGAGCTTTTTGTCGGTGATTTAACCAATCATTGACAGATAATCGAATTTGTATTTATGCACTGGAAAGCTACCAGATAATCGTTATTTGTTTCCCACAGACGATCAGAGAGTGGGGTCGGTTATTTTATGAAAAAAAGATCTTGCTATATCAGTTCTATTGTAATTTAACTTTAATTTATCTGTGGGAATATTGAGCAGTAATTTTATAGAAAATACAGTATTAACAGAGATTGGATATATATTCAGATAGTCAAAAAATAAGCGGAAATGTGTTGATTGTGACTATATAAAGAAGTATAGAGTATTCGTTAAAAACTTTTAATGTTAATAATACCTTAACACAAATAATCAAAAGAAAAATATCATTTATTTTTTTGATTTGTTAGGCCTGTAGTTGTAGGGCAGTTATAGGTTTACCTTATTATTAGTTTTTTGAATGTTATGTTATTCATTGGGTGATATTCTAGGCATTAGCATAAGGCATTGATATTTCATTGCTATTTAATAGGAGGTGGCGATTTATCTTTTTAATATTTATATGATGAACGTCACTATACGAAATTTTTTTAAATTAATTACGATTTTTTTCTTAAAGCTGATAATCTGCTCACAAAATTAACCACAATATCTTATTTTTTAGTCTTTTTTCTTGATATTAATTGTTTGTTGATTTAATTAACAAGCGATTCACGGATGGGAAGTATAGATAATGGCGTGTATGAAGTTACTGGCGGGCAATAGTTGATTGAATGACATGATCTATTAACTATCGGCCTGGAACAGTACATCAAACATTCATTTAATCTTATGGATAATGTAAAAAGGTCAGTAAACATTACACATTAATTTCAAACTTGTGTTACATTCATAGCGTTTTTCTGACCAGTATCTCTGTGTTTTTTTAAACGGCATTGCGTTAGTTGTTAATTATAAAGGCATATTAAGCGCAATGAATTCTGCCGGATACGATTTTATGGTCAGACTAGGTTTGCTAATTTAAGGGGAAAAACATCTTGACGGAACTAATTAACTTTTTTAACAACATCCTTTGGGGCTCCGTATTGATTTATCTTCTTCTTGGGGCCGGTGTTTACTTCACTATATGTACAGGTTTTATACAGATTCGCCACTTTGGGCATATGTTTTCAGTACTGAAAAACAGTAAAAAATCTGACAGTGCAGGTATTTCATCATTCCAAGCGTTGTGTACCAGTTTAGCGGCACGGGTAGGTACGGGTAATCTTACCGGTGTAGCAATCGCCTTAACGGCGGGTGGGCCAGGCGCCATTTTTTGGATGTGGGTTGTTGCCCTGATTGGGATGGCGACCTCTTTTATTGAGAGCACACTTGCCCAGCTGTACAAGACAAAAGACGATAAGGGGAATTACCGTGGTGGCCCGGCCTATTACATGGAAAAAGGGCTTGGGGTACGCTGGATGGGCATTATGTTCTCCATATTCCTTATTATTGCTTTTGGTCTGGTATTCAATGCTGTCCAAGCAAATTCAATTGTTCAGGCTGCTGCTTTCGCGTTTAATTTTAATCCGTTATATGTTGGTATTGGCCTGGTGATCCTTAGCGGGATCATTATTTTTGGTGGTTTGCGCTCTATTGCCAGAGTTGCGGAGCTGGTTGTCCCTTTTATGGCGGCAGCTTATTTGATCCTGGCATTTTGGGTCGTCGGGCATAATTTTGAACGAATGCCGGAAGTGTTTGCATTGATCTTCAAAAGTGCATTCGGTTTGCAGGAAGCGGTTGCAGGAACCGTTGGTTATGGCGTTGCGCAGGCGATGACGCAAGGCGTCCAGAGAGGATTGTTTTCAAATGAAGCGGGAATGGGGTCAGCCCCTAATGCCGCCGCATCCGCATCTCCATATCCTCCTCATCCGGCGTCTCAGGGGTATGTGCAAATGTTGGGTGTCTTTATGGATACTCTCGTTATCTGTAGTGCTACCGCTGTCATCATCCTTTCATCGGGTGTGCTTGATGGCAATATTGCAGGAATAAGTGGAATTGAGCTGACTCAGCGGGCATTATCCTCAGCTGTCGGTGATTGGGGATCTGAGTTCATCGCGTTAGCTATCTTCTTTTTCGCTTTCACATCAATCATTGCGAATTATGCTTACGCTGAAAGCAATATCGTCTTTCTTGAACGTAATCATACTGCGGGCCTGGTGATCCTCCGTCTGGCGGCATTAGGTATGGTGATGTTTGGTGCGTTGGCTGAATTGCCTTTAGTTTGGAAAATGGCTGATTTGTCCATGGCATTGATGGCAATTACCAATCTAACCGCTATTTTGTTACTTTCCGGCGTCGCGTTTAAACTTGCAAGGGATTATAACCAGCAGAGACGTGCCGGTAAGTTACCGACATTTGATATCAATCAATATCCTGAGATTCAACAAAAGGTTGAAGTTGGTATTTGGGAGGAAACTGCCAGTCGCGCCCAAGCGTATCAAGCGACCGACCACAAGTGAAATACCAGACAAAAGGTATAGTTAATATTATTTAATGATATACGGACTGATTACCTTTTACGTCTTACCTGTTATTTTTGCCTTATTCCTGTTTAAGTTATGGGAATAAGGCATTTTCTCTTGTGGGGTATCATCAAGAATGAAGCCGATAATTTTATAAAAAAATCATATAAAACATAAAATTTATTTTGTATTCATTTGATTTCTTTGTGTTATTATCTTGTATTCAATTAATAGGTGGGACAGGGAGATTATGAAGAAGATCATATTGGTTGGCTTATTTATGCTATTGGCCGGGTGTTCTAGCCAGCGTCATCTGGAAGATCGAGGCACGTATAAAGTTGATAGCGCTTTTCCTTCGAAAAGTCAGAATGACAGAATAAGGTTTTTGGTGTTCCATTATACTGCTGTCAATGATGAGGATTCTTTACGGATATTGACTCAGGACGGTGTCAGTGCTCATTACTTGATCCCATCATTACCGAATTATGTGAGCGGGAAGCCGGTTATTCTGGAATTGGTTCCTGAAGGTAAGAGAGCATGGCATGCTGGTGTCAGTGGATGGAATGGTCGAAAAGATTTAAATGACACATCGATTGGTATTGAAATTGTCAATAAAGGATTTACGGAAAGGTTACTTGAGAAAGAGTGGTATCCGTTTAATGAGCCGCAGATCGATCTGTTAACGCGTTTAGCGAAAGATATTATCCAGCGTTATGGCATTGAGCCTGTAAATGTTATTGGTCACAGCGATATCGCGCCGTTGAGAAAATATGATCCAGGTAAACTTTTCCCTTGGAAGAGCTTGGCTGAACAAGGTATCGGTGCATGGCCTGATGATGCAACAGTTGAAAAATATATGGCTGGCAGAAAATGGAATGACATGGCTTCTGTTGCGTTAATACAGAAAACATTAGCTAAGTATGGTTATACTATTCCACAAACGGGTGTACTTGATGAAGATACCCTTAAAACAATCAGTGCATTCCAGATGCATTTCAGACCAGATGACATTAGTGGTAATCCTGATGCGCAAACTGAGTCAATAGCTCTGGCTTTGGTTGAGAAATATAAAGGGTAGTTTGCCGCCTGTCAGTAAAATCGTGCCATAAAAAGGGGCTTTATCAAGATGACTTTTGTGGCATGGTTTTTCGATAATTAACGCTATAGATTTTCATAGTCCACTTTTCTAATTCTTTTTCACTTTGTTTTAATCTGTAATCGCAGATTATTTCGGCAATAATTAATTAAGAATTTCCAGTTTCCATTGTCTTGATGCTGGATCTCTTTCATCATCTCTCTTATAGTTAAATTATTTTAACAAACTAGTCGTCAGAAAGGGTTGTAGAAATCCAGCCATAGTTGAATAGTAAAATAGACAGTAATAATGCAATATATATAAATAATCATCATTTTATTTTATAGCGACTATTACTATCTTAAGTAATAGTCAGATGAAATAAAATTTTTGGGAACATAAAATAACTATTAGCCTTTATTATGGTTTTTTCTTGCCGGAAGAGTAAACGCAAGAATAATCCCAACCAGACTGATAAATGGCGAATAGATCATTATTTTGTCAGAAAGATAGTTTGGTAAGACACTGCATAGATAGATAAAAATAGATATGGGCCAGCCATATAACCCCACATCATTCAATCGGAAAGCGGTTTTCATGATTAAATAATAAATAGTGGCGAAGGAGCACATTGCCCATAAACCAACAGAGATCATATATAGCCATACAGATAATCCATATTGCATATAGGCTGCATAATTGTTTTCTGCCAGATAACCAGAGAGGAAAATTAGCATTCCGAGGATGAGTGCTGCTGTAATAAAGCTGATAATATAATCTCTTCTGCTTAGTTTTTGTCTGAAATGATTTTTTATTGAGCTAACTAGAGAATTGTCCATAAATAACAGCCAGGTAAATAAGAATAGAGCAGATAATAACTGATCTAATGATAGTATGAACAGGAAAACATAAGTTAGATATTAGATGAAAATATTTTAAAAGTAATTCTACGATTTAATATGTGGGAATAAGGTGATGATTGTTAAATTATATGATAGTTTGTGTTCTTTATGATCTCTCTGGTGTTTTGTTTTAGTCATTCTTTGGAGAACCCGACAAATGATTATTCGTTTATCTAAGGTTTTGATGGTCTTTGCAATAGCGCTGTTTGCTACATTGGCCGCTTTTGGCAATATCACAGACTATGGCACTAATTTCGTGTTTGTACAGCATGTATTAATGATGGATACCATTTTCCCTGATGCGACCATCACCTATCGTGCAATCCATTCACCGATACTACATCACATTGGTTATATTGCCATTATTTCTTTAGAAACGTTAACCGCGGTGTTATGTTGGATTGGTGGTATCCGTTTACTCACGAATTTAAAATCTAATGCTGCTGTCTTCAATAAAAAGAAAGCTATCGCGATAGTCGGCCTGACCTTGGGTTTCCTCACCTGGCAGGTGGCATTTATGTCAATTGGTGGTGAATGGTTTGGGATGTGGATGTCTAAACAATGGAACGGAGTATCCAGCGCTTTCCATTTCTTTATCACTATCATTCTGGTATTGATTTATTTGATTCAGTGTGACAAAGAACTAGACCAAGAATAAATATGAGGGTAGATGTGAAAACAAGGATCGAACAACACAAAGCGACAATATACGGAGTACTGGCGATTGTGCTGTGGAGTACAATTGTCGGATTGATAAGAAGTGTTAGTGAAAGTTTTGGGCCTGTAGGTGGCGCGGCTCTTATTTATACTGTTGGCGCAATTTTTCTGGTTTTTCTAATAGGTTTCCCAAAAATCAGCACTTTTCCCAGAGTCTATTTGTGGCTTGGGAGTTTGCTATTTGTCGGTTATGAAATCTGTTTATCACTCTCATTAGGTTTTGCCAATAATCGTGCTCAGGCAATTGAATTGGGTATGGTTAACTATTTATGGCCAGGTTTTACTGTCTTACTGGCGGTTATTGTTAATAAGCAGAAAGTGAATGGGTGGCTTTATCCTGGTTTATTACTGTCTATTTTGGGGATTGGTTGGGTGATGAGCGGTGATAATGGCTGGTCATTCAGGCAGATGGTGGAGAATATCCAGAGCAATCCATTAAGCTATGGGCTGGCTTTTGCTGGTGCAATTATCTGGGCTGTGTATTGTAACATTACAAAAATTATGGCAGCGGGTAAAAATGGCATGACGCTGTTTTTTATCCTGACTGCTTTTGCATTATGGATTCAATACTTTTTCACATCTCCCCCTGAAATGGTGATAACTCTTCGTAGTGTCAGCATATTATTGTTTGCCGGAGCGGCTATTGGTGTAGCGAATGCTGCCTGGACAGTTGCAATCATCAGAGGACATGTTGCATTATTGGCTACGTTATCTTATTTCACGCCGATTATATCAACCGCTTTTTCATCCTTGCTGCTGAGTACCGCGCTCTCTTTTTCATTTTGGCAAGGTGTGTTAATGGTCACAATCGGATCAATTGTCTGTTGGTTAGCGACCAGAACCAAATAGTACCTGTGAAGTCAAGATATCAGGGAGAAGCATAAGATGGGATTGAATAGAAAATAAATCGCTTTACAGGAATTTATTTATCGCTATTGCCACGCCATCTTGTTCATTTGTTGCAGTAATAAACTGAGCGATATCTTTGACACGTTGTTCGGCATTACCCATTGCGACACCAATAGCGGCGAATTCGATCATTGCCAGGTCATTATTATGGTCACCAATACACATAATTTTGTCTCTGGTAATACCGAGATGATCAGCAACGGCTTTGACAGCAGTACCTTTATTCACTTCTTTGCTGAGAATTTCCAGAAAATAGGGGCTGCTTTGAATCAGTGTATAGTGCTTATAAGTTTCGGCAGGAATGAAGTTGATGGCATCACGGAGAATATTAGGGTGGTCGATCATCATTAATTTAGTAAAGTACATCTCACTGTTCATTTCGTTGACAGGACAATAAGTTAGAGGTGTGTCGGTGAGAAAAGCTTCTCTGACGGTATATGGGCTGATATCACGGTTAGCGGTGTATATTTTATTAAATTCTAAAGCGTGAAGATGAACACCGATTTCACGGGAGAGAGATTCAAAAAACAGATAGTCTTCAAAATCCAATAAATTTTCCAGCAAATGTTCACCATTATACGCCTGATGGACAACACTACCATTATTACTGATGCAGTAACTGTTGGTTTTGTCCAGCTCTAATTCCTGTAAATATCGCTGGATGCCGGTAAAAGGCCGGCCAGAAGCCAAAACAATATGAACGCCTTGTTGTCTGGCTCGATGGACAGCTTGTTTGACTGGGGGCGTGATTTGATGACTCTCGTTCAGCAAAGTGCCATCAAGATCAATGGCGATCAATTTTATTGACATATCTCTCTCCTGAAAATCTGGCAACCTGATTATGGTATGGCTGCGTTTGTTGGGTAATTACCCGTTTAAAGGTGCTTTCCGGTTGCCGTGTCATGAACAGTTGGTAGCGAAATGCAGGGGTAGTTTAACCTCCAGCTCAATATCTGGATTCTGCCGGAAATCATAGGGCGTTATGCCATACTCTTTGCGGAACATATAAGTGAAATGAGATTGTGAACCAAAGCCAAAATCCAGGGCGATATCAAAAATAGGCAAAGTGCTGTTTCTTAAAAGATGAACAGTGCCGGCCAGACGTCGCTGGCGGATATATTTGCCAAGAGAAATTCCGGTAACTTCCTTGAATATTTTCTGCATATGCCAAAGCGAATAGCCAGAGTAAGCAGCCAGTTCTTCCAGATGAATTACCCGGCCAAGGTGATTCTCAATCCATTTGCTAAGAGCGTATACAAGTGCTAAGTGATTATCCTGTGGCATTAACAATTTTGTTCTGGTTGAAAGTGAAAGGAAGTATACACAATTTTTTCTGATTTTTCTAAAGATGACAAAGCTTTGACATAGTGATTCAAATTATAACTGAATGTGATAATTGATTTTTTTGTTCTGTTAAATTCGTTCTGGTACATTTCTGTCATAAGACTGTGAGCCAGTACGATTTTTTCATAACGGAAAGCGTGAGATGAATATTTTTCCTGTTGCACTATTGTAAGATATCATTTTCCAACTTTATTCTTAACATATTTGCGTACTGACCGAACTCGAAGGAAACAGAATTGGACATAAAAAAAACCATTGCAATCTTAGTATTACTTGGAATATGTCTGTTCTTGTACTTGTTAGCTTTGGATAGCTACTGTGATCAGGGTGAAAAGTTTGATTCAGGTATTTGTTTTGTGACTCGATATCTGCCTTTCTGATTAGTTGCTGATACTCATCAGCCATTTTCCCATCATGTATCTGTGCTAACATATGTCTTCAATATCCACCCTTTAAAGCTATGTCTGTTTTAAATAAAGCAGGTGAATGGGAAGCGGTTGTTTTCCCACTAATAATAAAATAAAAAGTTGCAGCAAGAGGAAAAGATGGCAGAACAATCGCAGCGATCAACACTTAAACGCGGTTTAAAAAACCGGCATATTCAGCTTATTGCTTTGGGGGGCGCTGTCGGGACCGGGTTATTTCTCGGTATTGCACAAACCATAAAAATGGCCGGTCCCTCTGTAATTTTAGGCTACGCTATCGCAGGCTTTATTGCATTTCTGATTATGCGTCAACTGGGGGAAATGGTGGTTGAAGAGCCTGTAGCGGGGTCGTTTAGTCATTTTGCCTATAAATATTGGGGGGATTTTCCCGGTTTTTTATCAGGCTGGAATTACTGGATGATGTTTACTCTGGTTGGAATGGCAGAATTAACGGCTGTAGGGATGTATATTCATTACTGGTGGCCTGATATTCCTACTTGGGTTTCTGCTACGGTATTCTTTGTCCTAATCAATACGGTAAATTTAATTAATGTCCGGTCATATGGTGAGACAGAATTCTGGTTTGCTATCATTAAAGTGACAGCAATTATCTGCATGATTGTTTTTGGCGCTTACCTGTTGGTCAGCGGGAATGGTGGCCCACAGGCTAGTATTGCTAATCTTTGGCAATATGGCGGTTTTATGCCTAATGGGATCTCTAGCCTTATCATGGCAATGGCTGTGATTATGTTTTCTTTTGGTGGGTTGGAACTGGTTGGTATTACCGCTGCGGAAGCGGAAAACCCACGTATCAGTATTCCCAAGGCCACCAATCAGGTGGTATACAGGATATTGATTTTCTATATTGGTTCTCTGACCGTGTTGTTGTCGCTTTATCCGTGGGGCAATGTCATTGAAGGTGAAAGCCCATTTGTCATGATTTTTCATAACCTGGATAGCTTTTGGGTGGCTAATGTTCTGAATATTGTTGTTCTGACTGCCGCCTTGTCCGTTTATAACAGCGGTGTATATTGTAACAGTCGGATGCTGTACGGTTTAGCAAAGCAAGGCAATGCACCCAGAACGCTGATAAAAGTTAATGAGAGTGGTGTTCCTACTAAAGCAATTGTGATATCTGCGTTGGCTACGTCAATTGGTGTATTGATTAACTATGTCATGCCGGGTAAAGCATTTGAATTATTGATGGCGTTAGTGGTGACAACACTGGTTATTAACTGGGTCATGATCTGTATGGCGCATTTAAAATTCCGGGCAAAGAAAGTTAAAGAAGGGGTAGAACCTTCATTTAAAGCATTCTGGTACCCGTTTAGTAATTATCTGTGTCTGGTTTTCCTGGTCTTTATACTTGTCATTATTTTGATGATGGACAGTATTCGTATTTCAGTCATTCTGATGCCATTTTGGATTGGTATTTTATGGCTCGGGTTTCTCATATCTCATTCCCGCAATAATAAAATGGAAACCATGAACCAGGGATAATATATACCTGGATTATCTCGATAAGGATACCAGGCTGATGTCACCCACAGCCTGGTGTTTTTTATCTGGTTACCATTGCCAGCGTAACCAGGCGAAGAGCACGTTACCGTTATTATATGTGCCGGGAATGTATGTCCCCTGAAACGATAACCGATCATATTCTATGGAGAATAGTGGTAGTGGAAGTGGAATAGGAACATAGTAATAATCATGACGGGCTGTGACACTTAAAGTGAAACCAATACCCATTCGGAAGCCATCTAAATCACTGGGTATCCACATTTTCTGAAACCCATAACCAACGATGGGTTCCAAACGGTTATGAGAATCCATAAAAGCCATAGCGTAGAGAGAATGCCAGTCATTGTCTTCGTCGTAACGGTATTTACCATAACCGAAACCCCAGGGCCGTTCATTATATTTGTCAATTTTTTCTTCATCGTAGGTAAATCTGTTATGCCAGGTAATTACCGGCAGATAAAGTTCATTACTGGGTGCATCCCAAGTGAGAGCGACATTATTGCTAAATTTTTCCCATAAACTGTCTGAACTGTTGCCATAACTGATGGGTGCATGGGATATCGTGGTTGTTAATGATTGACTGGCGGTATCAGCCGCTGTTGCAAATACTGTCCCGGATGAGACTACAAAAGTAACTGATAGGGCACCGGCTACGGTTAAATCAAACTTCATTATTTCTTGCTCCAATTTCCCAATGACACGAATTGGGAAGATCCTTTGCATCATGAAAAATATGACAAACATCTAAATTTGGGAATTCTACTCTTGCTATTTTCAATAAAACTTAAACGAAAAATCAATATTAAGATGTTATACGTATTAAATGGGTATATTTAATACGTATATTTGGGCTGACGAATATTGGAAATGTATTGACTCTTTCTTTCACTCAAAGAGGGGGGATGATTCGCGCCTGTAGACATACCATAGATATAAAGATTCTAATAATAAGACAGGCAAAATAAATTAAAATTATTTATGTTATTTGGGGTTTTGTTGAGTGGATGAACCGTAAGCTAATTAGGATAACCTTGGATTTTCAAATTTTTGCGGTTATGTTAAACAATAATTGTTGTTAAGAATTTTAAATATGTGCGTTAGCTCCATAGCTGATAAAAAATGGCTTGCCATCATATTAAGAATATGTGATAAATCGTTCGAGTAAACGAGGTACGGTTCTGTTAATAGCAGCAACTCGCTCTGGTTTTTATGTTGCGCCGAACGGCGAATTAGAATTAAGTGATCCAAAGGAAATTCTTAAAATGGCAAAAATCACTGGTACTGTAAAGTGGTTCAACGAATCTAAAGGTTTTGGTTTTATTACTCCCGCTGATGGCAGCAAAGATGTGTTTGTACATTTTAGCGCTATTCAGAGCGAAGGTTTTAAAACTTTGGCGGAAGGTCAAAAAGTTGAGTTTGAAATTCAAGATGGTCAGAAAGGCCCTTCTGCGGCAAACGTCACTACAGCATAACTTCTTTTTGTCAATCATTTTGAATTGACGAAGTAAATTTGTTGTCTTAATTGGTTTTTTATTGGCAACAATGACATACCGATATCACCCTGTTGGTCATCTAATAGGGTGTTTTTGTTTTGACTCGGGGCGCTCTTTCTGAGCTGAGATGAACCCGTAATACCTGATCTGGATAATGCCAGCGTAGGGAAGTCAAGGTGTCTTTTTCCTGATACCTGCTTTTCTTTTGCTGGTAGGAAGGAGTACCTATGGTAAGAATTAATTCACTGACAATTGCCGGGACTGATCCTAGCGGTGGTGCTGGTATTCAAGCTGATCTAAAAACTTTCTCTGCGCTTGGTGCTTATGGCACAACAGTAATGACAGCTCTTGTCGCACAAAATACGCATGGTGTGCAATCTGTTTATGACATAGATCCCATTTTCGTTGCTGCACAGCTTGAGTCTGTGCTGTCAGATATCAGAATCGATAGCGCCAAGATAGGCATGTTATCTAATGCGGCCAATGTTGCGGTAGTTGCAGACGCAATAAGCCGTTATTCAGTACCTTATGTTGTATTGGATACGGTGATGATTGCGAAAAGCGGTGATCCGCTGCTGGTGCCGGAAGCGGTTTCTGCGGTTGTTGAACGGTTATTACCGAAGGTTTCGTTGATGACGCCGAATTTGCCGGAAGCCGCGGCTATATTGAGATGCTCTTTAGCAGAAACCGAAGCAGACATGCAAAAACAAGGATGGGAATTGTTATCACTGGGATGTGAAGCAGTTTTACTTAAAGGCGGACACCTTACCAACAGTGAAAGCCCTGATTGGCTATTTACGGGGGATGGAGAATGGCGTTTCACTGCTCCCAGAATCAATACCCGTCATACTCATGGTACAGGGTGTACTTTCTCCGCTGCATTAGCGGCTTTACGTCCACGTTATTCAGATTGGCAGACAACGCTTCCTGTTGCCAAATCATACCTCCAGGCGGCACTAGAACAGGCGGATTCTCTGAATGTCGGAACCGGAATTGGGCCTGTACATCATTTTTACCAGTGGTGGTGAGGGAGCGTGATTCGGTGATAATGGGTCATGAAGGGTAAGATGCCGGTGCTATGGGAGCAATATGGTTCAGGATGTGTAATGCCTTCACGATCTTATTCATTATCACCGATGACAAGCCTTATTAAGCGATAGTCACTTGCTGATCCAGATAGACATCTTGAACTGCATTAATCAGTTCAACACCTTCTTTCATGGATTTTTTGAAAGCTTTACGACCGAGTATCAACCCCATACCGCCAGCGCGTTTATTAATGACGGCAGTACGAACTGAATCACTCAAATCATTATCACCGGATGCACCGCCTGAGTTAATCAAGCCGGCACGACCCATGTAGCAGTTAGCTATCTGATAACGGACCAGATCGATTGGGTGATCGGTGGTCAAATTGGAGTAAACACGTTTATCTGTATGACCAAAACCAATTGCAGTATAGCCACCATTATTTTCAGCCATTTTCTGCTTAACAATATCGGCACCGATAGTGGCTGCTAAATGGTTAGCCTGACCGGTTAAATCTGCGCTGGCGTGATAATCCACCCCCTCTTTTTTGAAGGCGGAGTTACGCAGATAGGCCCATAATACCGTGACCATGCCTAATTCATGTGCTCGTTCAAAGGCTACTGAAATTTCTTCAATTTGACGACGTGATTCAGCAGAGCCAAAGTAAATAGTTGCACCAACGGCTACCGCACCCATCTCAAATGCCTGTTCAACGCTGGTATATAAAGTTTGATCATATTGAGCGGGATAACTCAATGTTTCATTGTGGTTTAGTTTAACCAGAAACGGGATCTTATGAGCATAGCGGCGGGAAACCGCGGATAACACGCCATAAGTAGAGGCGACACAGTTACAGCCTGCTTCAATAGCCAGTTCAACGATATTCTTTGGATCAAAATAGAGTGGGTTTGCGGCAAAAGAAGCGGCAGCAGAATGTTCTACACCTTGATCCACCGGCAAAATAGACAAATAGCCAGTACCCGCAAGGCGACCATGATTTAGCAATGTTTGCATAGAGCGCAGAACCGTATTTGGCCGGTTATTGTCGATCATGACGCGGTCAACAAAATCGGATCCGGGCAGATAAAGATTTTCACTTGGAATGGTGCTACAACGATGCTGCAATAAACTGTCTGCATCTTTGCCTAACAACTTAGCGATATCAGTCATGTCTTACTCCAGTTCATAAGAGATACTATTGATTGTCATTTATCCTTTTTAAAATAACAAGTTGTATTAGGAGGTAAGTGGTAGTGGATCGCTTCAGGTAAGCTTTTAAAGTTAAATTTATTACCTGAAAAGGCGTTCTTTAATGTAAAAGCGACATTACCATGCTTTTAAGTGATATGGGTAGAAATGTGTAAGGGTTTTATGTATTGGGTTATATATCTTCATAATTTATATAAGTTTCTGCTATACTTATAGAATTTTGTAAGTTGAAATTTCCATATATTTAAATGGATTATCTTTATTGACCACATTAACGTTTATTTTGGGGGAAAGATACTGAGGAATAGCAACTGACCGCTATTCTGAAAAATTGCACTTGAACCTTAACATTGTGGATAAAATTAACAGTTTATTTACTTATTAAATGGAATGGTTTTGTTTACAGGAACGGTTTTGGAAAATGGAATTTAAAATATTTCTGTTCTACTGATATGATTCTCATACTTAAATATCCATTCCAATTCAGATGGTCATATTTTCTCACTCAAATTGGAAATGCCATCCGTTAAATACTAATGTGATGAATTTTGATTCTAAGAATATTAAAAGAGATTTCTCGATGATATACATAAAATAAGACCCCCTCTTGGGACGGTTATATGGGGAACCCCCTAAAAAGTCATGTTGGGATTAATCAATTAAAACCTTAGCGCCAGTTTTTTGATGTTAGCTACATCTGTTGCTGGCGCTAGTGTAATTTTTTTGGCTGTTGTTGTGTTTATTGTAGGTTTTATAAAAACATATGCAATTGATATTATAGATAAAAAGTTTAAAATTAGTGAATCTGTGATTAATATTATTGTATTGTGCATTTGCATAAATAAATATCATTGAATGCATGAAATTTTTACAAAAACACAATATATCCTAATGTTATTTTAGTGAGCTTTATCGGGCTAGGTATTAATATTCTTAAGTTTTTATTTTGGTAATTAATTTTCCCTGATTATATAAAATAAATAAAGAACTGGGCCATCACAGTTTTAAAATATATATAATCCTGTAAGCGGAAATCAATGTGGTTATTTATCCTATCATAAAAATGATTATAAATTGAAATAATTATTGTATTAAATTTTTAGTTTCAGACTATATTCATCAGTCAATTAACTAATTGAAAAACATATCAATATAATTTGATTTTTTCACAGATAGAAAATTCCTCATGGTTTTTTATTGCAGATGCTGATATTTAACTTTCTTTCCTTTGTAAAAAACATTTCTCCTGTTACGTTTTTTCCTTGGTAAATGGTGTTTTATCAAATGATTAGGCTGTTAATGGAAGATGCTGTGCTTGATAGGTAAGGTGAAATGCTTATTGTTGTCCTTTGATTTGCTAACTGACACTTTTTGTGAGGTTAAGATGAATATCAACTTTATTCTTGTGAGATACCGGATGTGCTGCATTGTCGTTTACCGGCCTTTGGTCGATGATTATTATTTTACCCTTGTTAATATTATGGCTATATGAAACAGAAGCCGTTCGTTCAGTGTTGATAACTAAAATAGTCAGGTAAATGTTGAACTAATAGTTTTAACAATAAGTAAATTGCAATAATCTATTTTCATAATTTTCACCTGATTAATTCTATTGAGTTGTATAATGTTTGGTCTGAATATGATGGGTTTCTTGAATTATTGAACAGTGAAAAATTTTAATTAAATTTCTTTAGATAGTGTGATATTTCAATAAGTAGAAATATTTTCCTATTAATGCATAGAGTACAAGAAACATATTAATATAAAGGTTTATTAATTTAATAGTTAAGTTTATCTATTTAATTAATCATGTAAATGGATCACATAACTTATTGATTTTATTTAAGAGAAAAAGAAAAGGCCAGCTCAAGGGAGATTGAGCCGGCCAAGGAGGTGGTTCCTAGTCTTACTGTAAAACTTTTTTAATTTTTTATTTTTCACCCACAATACTACGATAAATAAAATAGTATTGATGTGATCTGTTTCTAAAAAAAGAAATATATAATCACCAGGATGGTATATTGGTGATTATTTGTCTGAGTTTCGGTTCTTTTGAGCATATTGAGAACTAATACCATTTAGATTGCGTATTAATAAAGCGTAATTAATATCAATTTGTTTAGGGATTGGTAAATAGACAATATACCCATCTCCAGGAGCAACTTCCATTGGTTGGCCTTTTTTATCCTGCATTGCTTCCAGTGTAAACTGGATATTGCCTGATGGGGTCATTAATTCGAGACTGTTTCCAACCATGAATTTATTCTTAACTGCAACTTCAGCTAATCCGTTGACCCGTTTTCCCGTGAACTCACCGACAAATTGTTGGGTGTCGGATATTGAATGGCCGTATTCATAACTCTGATAGGCATCATGGGTATGGCGGCGCAAAAAACCTTCGGTGTATCCACGGTGTGCAAGCCCTTCCAGTGTTGTCAGCAGGGTTGGATCGAAAGGTTTTCCTGCGACAGCATCATCAATGGCTCTGCGATAAACTTGTGCTGTGCGGGCGCAGTAATAGAAAGATTTTGTCCGTCCTTCGATTTTCAAAGAGTGAACGCCCATTTTAGTTAGTCGCTCAACATGTTCAATCGCACGTAAATCTTTGGAGTTCATGATATAAGTGCCATGTTCATCTTCAAAAGCCGACATATATTCGCCTGGGCGTTTCGCTTCTTCAAACATAAATACTTTATCTGTTGGTGCACCTTCTCCCAGTGTCGGCTCGATATTTTTTGCCGGTATAGGTTCATGCATATGCACAATATTACCGATATCATCCTCTTTGCCCTCTTGAACATGATATTCCCAACGACAGGCATTAGTGCATGTTCCTTGATTTGGATCACGTTTATTAATATAACCGGACAACAGGCAGCGACCGGAATAGGCCATGCACAGTGCACCATGTACGAAAACCTCCAGCTCCATATCGGGAACATGCTGGCGAATCTCGTTAATTTCATCCAGAGAAAGTTCACGAGAGAGAATGACTCTGGTCAGTCCCATTTGTAGCCAGAATTTGACTGTCGCCCAGTTAACGGCGTTAGCCTGAACGGAAAGATGAATTTCCATTTCGGGAAAAGCTTCACGAACCAACATAATTAGTCCGGGATCGGACATAATTAGCGCATCAGGTCCCATTTCAACGACAGGTTTCAGATCACGGATAAAGGTTTTCAGTTTGGCATTGTGCGGCGCAATATTCACCACAACATAAAAACGTTTGCCAAGTTCATGTGCTTCTTTAATGCCTAGCGCCAGATTTTCGTGATTGAATTCATTATTGCGAACACGCAGGCTGTAACGCGGTTGACCGGCATAGACTGCGTCCGCGCCATAGGCAAAAGCATAACGCATATTTTTCAGTGAACCGGCAGGGGAAAGTAATTCTGGAATAAACATGTTTAAAAAATTCTCGGTCTGAGTTCAGCGCAATTTTCACTACAAAAAGTGAGGGTAAGGTAGAGGATTCTAACGCTTAATTTGTTGAGGATACAAATTTATTGAATTGAAGTGCTCAGTTCTGTTGGTCGATGAAGTTGCACCTTATCCGTTGAATATTAATTTCAACTGATAAGGTGCAGTTTATGATGAAAAAATATCACTCTGACTTTGTCAGATCCCGGACATTTTCACTGGAGCCATTTTTAATCGCAGACTGAATGCTCTTTTTGGCAATGGTTTCATTATCGAAAGATTCGCTGATACCAATGACTTGATAGTTCCTGGCTTTCAGCACGAAATAATGCTTGCCAGACTTGTGTTCCCTGATTTCGAAGTTTTTTTCTGCCAGCGAATTTGCCTGGACAGAACGAATCCCTTTATTTGCTGCTGCCTTTGTGGTGTACATTTCACTGGTGAGGATAACGTCACCGTTCGATGCTTTTAAATTGAAGTAATATTGCTTGTTTTTTGTTCTTCTCAGATCATAATAACCTACAGCCATAATAAATCCCTCCATTTAAAGGTAAGTATTTTTAATATAGCTGAATTTCTGACCGGCGAAAGGTTGAGAGAAATTTAATTCAGTTAAAGTGTGACAGTTATAACAAACGGCATATATCTGCTTCCCACCGGTAACCCAGCCCATAAATGGAACGAATGAACGTTTTATCATTGTCCAATTGCTCCAGTTTACGGCGCAGGTTTTTAATATGGCTATCAATAGTACGGTCTGTCACGATCCGGTGATCGTCATACAGATTGTTCAGTAACCGATCACGGGAAAACACTTGCCCTGGACAACTTGCCATCGTTTTTAATAACCGGAATTCAACCGGTGTCAAATCCAGTATTTTATCGCAGTAACGTGCCTGAAAGCAGGCTTCGTCAATGT
This sequence comes from Photorhabdus stackebrandtii, assembly GCF_011189495.1. Taxonomy (NCBI): domain Bacteria; kingdom Pseudomonadati; phylum Pseudomonadota; class Gammaproteobacteria; order Enterobacterales; family Morganellaceae; genus Photorhabdus; species Photorhabdus stackebrandtii. The sequence continues at coordinate 122,044 of NZ_PUJV01000005.1, read as the reverse complement.
GCAGATCACTTTGTCTGACAATATTCTGCGGCCGGTAACAGCGGCGAAGAATGGTTTTAACTCGCGCGACAATTTCACGCGGGCTGTAAGGTTTACAAATGTAATCATCCGCTCCGATTTCCAGCCCCAATAAACGGTCAATTTCTTCCGTTTTGGCGGTAACCATAATAATCGGTACGTCAGAGAAGCGGCGGATTTCCCGGCAGACAGATATGCCATCACAACCTGGCAGCATCAGATCCAATAAAATAATATCTGGTTTATGTTGCTGTACGTGGGGAACAACTTCATCACCACGCAGCAGCCACTGAGTTTCGTAATCAGCCGTGTGTAAGTAATCAACTAGCAACTGACCGAGCTTTGGCTCATCTTCAACAATCAGAACAGTATAATGGTCACATTCCATATTCATAATGTTTCGCTATCAGGGGATTCAGTTAACGGCAATTCTACGATGATTCCCAAGCCACCTAAAGGTGAGGATTCTGCACAGATCGTACCGTTATGTGCTTCAACGATGTTATAGCAAATAGCCAGCCCAAGCCCCGATCCACCACTGGCGCGGTTTCGTGAGGATTCACTGCGGTAAAATCGTTCAAAAACCCGCTGGCATTGCTCGGGTAATAGACCAGGCTCGCTGTCTTGCCAGTTCAATATAAAGTGATTATCGTCAGAATTTCCTTCAATAGTCAGTTTTCCGTTATCAGTGGTATAGCGAAGGCTGTTTTCCAGCAAATTATGAAAAAGCTGAGTTAATCTGCCTGGATCAGCAAACATCATGATAGCTCCAGGTAGTTTAACATCTACCTGAATTTGCTTATCGAGGAAGCGCCCACGATAAGACGCGATAGCTGCCTGAAGTAACTTACTGATATTGATAAATTCTTTCCTGTATGCCAGCGCTCCGCGATCTGATAAAGAGAGCAGGTGTAGATCGTCAACCAATTTGGTCAATGTGGTGATCTCTGTTAATAACGAATTCAGTGTTTCGGGTGTTGGTTGGCGAACACCATCCTGTAAAGCTTCCAGCTCACCGCGCAATATGGAAAGGGGAGTGCGCAGTTCATGGGAAATATCTGCCATATAATCGCGGCGCATCTGTTCATTTTTTTCCAGTGTACTGGCGAGCTGGTTAAAATTGTGGGCAAGCTGACCGATTTCATCTTTACTTGATGGTGTTACCCGGACACTGAAATCGCCCGACGCCAGTTTATGTGTCCCTTCGACCAAACGCTTAACGGGTTTTAACATGCCGCGGGATAACAATAATGTGGCGATGATGGCCAGCAGAGTAGACAAGCTGGCAATTATCCAGCTTGTCAGTTGTTGTTGGCGATCAAAACTGATATCTGCCTGACGGGTAATTTTGTCTGATGCACTGACAATGACCCAGCCAACAACTTGATGATTATAGATGATCGGTTTGCGATAGGTATCTTCCGGAATTTTACCTTCATGACCGACCAGCAGTTTCATATCATTGTCCACTACCCAAAATTGAGTTCGCCAGCCACGGGGTGGTGGACCTTGGCGGCTTTCGCTGGTTTGTTCAATGGAGCGAATGATTTGAAAAATGATCCGGTCATTTTTCTTTAAGAATTTCCAGCTACCATATTGTTGATATTGTTCAGCCAGCGCTTCTGCCAGCATAGATGTACGTAACTGGATATTTTGTTTTATGTAACCCATAAAACCATGTTGAAAGCTGCTTCTTACGCCCCAGTGCATGGTGATAAGCACCAGCATGCAAGTGGCGAAGATAGCCATAAACAGTTTACCGCTGATACCTGGTTTCATGGTTGCCCTGCAATCTGTTTGGTGGCATGCCGCTGTTGCCATTTCTCCTTCAGCCGATCAAAACAGAGATAGACAACCGGTGTGGTATATAGCGTCAAAAGCTGGCTCATGACCAAGCCACCAACGATGGTGATTCCCAATGGTTGGCGCAATTCCGCTCCATCACCACTGCTCAAAACCAGTGGCAGGGCACCAAACAAGGCGGCCAGTGTAGTCATCAGAATTGGGCGGAAACGTAACAGGCTGGCCTGGAATATCGCGTCACGGGCGCAGAGATTACCGTTACACTGAGTTTCAATGGCAAAATCCACCATAATAATGGCATTTTTTTTCACGATACCAATCAACAACATGATGCCTATTAAAGCGATCAGGCTGAATGGTGTGTCAAACAGTTCCAGCGCCAGCAGGGCACCAATCCCGGCAGAAGGCAGAGTAGAAAGAATGGTCAGTGGATGGATATAACTTTCATATAATATCCCCAGTACCAGATAAACAGTCATAATGGCAGCCAGGATCAAGAATAATTGTGATTTCAGGGTTTCCTGAAAAATCTGGGCGGTGCCGGCGAAAGTGCCGCGAACCGTTGAGGGCACACTCAGTTCGGTCATGGTTCTTTCAATCGCATTAATAGCGTCGGAGAGGGTATAACCTGTCGGTACATTGAAAGAAATAGTAGACGCAGCAGAAAGCCCCTGATGATTTACACTTAACGGCGCGTTAGCCGGTTGCCAGTGGGCGAAATAGGAGAGTGGAACCGCGTTTCCTTGATTATTTATCACAAACATTTTTTCCAGTGCGCTGACATCCTGCGTATATTCCGGTGCAACTTCCATCACAACTTTGTATTGATTTAGTGGCTGATAAATAGTGGATATTTGTCGCTGACCAAAAGCGTTATTCAGCAGGCTATTTGCTTCACTGACATTAATTCCCAGTCGTGACATGGTGTCACGATCATAGATTATTGCCATTTCAGCCCCTTTATCTTCTTTATCGGAATTAACATCGGTCAGTTGGGGCAGTTGCCCTAATGCTTTACGAATAATGGGTTCCCATTTGCGCAGATCATTGAGGTCATCTGCCAGCAAGGTAAATTGGTAGCTGGCATTAGACTGACGACCGCCAGCCCTGATATCTTGTACTGGAATCAGAAACAGGTTTGCCCCCGGTTCATTGGCAAGTTTAATTCTCAGGTGTGAAATAACCTGTTCGGTACTGTCTGAGCGCTCTTTCAATGGTTTCAGAGAGATAAACATAAAGCCATAATTGACCCGTTCACCACCAGTGAAACCGGTAACGCTGTCTACCGCAGGATCGGCATCAATTACCTGCATAAAATTTTTCATTTTTTCACTCATAGACTGGAAAGAGATACTTTGATCTGCCCGGACAAACCCAAACAACCGGCCGGTGTCCTGTTCTGGGAAGAAAGTTTTTGGGATATTGATATAGAGCCAAATATTCAGGGCAATAATGCCAGACAGGATTAACAATACCCAACGGCTATGATTAAGAGTCCACATTAGAGAGCGCCCATAGCCTTGTTGAATTTTCAACAGAACTTTACCGAATCCACGGATTCTTTTCTGTGCTTTGGGTGGTTGGGATTTCAGTAAATGGGCGCACATCATCGGCGTCAGTGTCAAAGAAACCAGCAATGAGATGCCGATTGATGTGGTTAAGGTGATGGCAAATTCACGGAATAGCCGACCGACCAGTCCATCCATTAGCAGAAGTGGGATAAAAACGGCGACCAGCGAAATACTCATAGCAATAACAGTAAAGCCCACTTCCCGGACACCGCGCAGTGCGGCTTGCATCGGTTTGATACCGGCTTCAAGGTGGCGGGAAATATTTTCCAGTACCACAATCGCATCATCCACCACAAATCCCGTCGCAATCGTCAGAGCCATCAGGGAAAGGTTGTTCAGACTGAAACCGCACAGATACATGGCGGTAAATGTTCCAATGAGTGAAACGGGTACCGCCATTGCCGGGATCAACGTTGCCCGGCCAGAACGTAAAAACAGAAATACCACCAGAATCACCAGCCCGATAGCAATCACCAGCGCCCGTTCTACCTCAACCAATGAAGCACGAATAGTTGGTGTGCGATCTTGAGCTACTTTAAGCTGAATAGAGGCAGGAATGGATTCACGCAATGCCGGTAATTGTTCACGAATCCGATTTACCGTAGCGATAATATTTGCACCGGCTTCACGGCGGATGATCAGCAAAATAGCCGGTTTACCATCAGACATGCCGGCTGCTCTGACATTCTGAACAGAATCTTTTACATTCGCGATATCCTGCAATCGCACCGGTGAGCCGCTATTATAATGAACGATTATCGGGCGATAGCTTTCGGCTGTTTTTAACTCATCATTGGTTTGAACTTGCCAGCGTTGTTGCTCGGAATCCACATAGCCCTGTGGACGACGAACATTGGCATTACTGATCGCTTTGCGCACCGTATCCAGAGAAACACCCTGATGAAATAGAGCACTGGGATCCAATTCAATTCTTACTGCGGGTAATGAACTGCCGCCAACAGAGACTTCACTGACGCCTTCAACTTGTGCAATTTTCTGAGCCAGTTGAGTAGACGCAAAATCATAAAGCTGCCCCTGATTATAGGTATCAGAAGTCAGTGTCAGGATCATAATCGGTGCGTCGGACAGGTTTGCTTTGTAATAACGCGGTCTGCTGGGCATACCAGAAGGCAACATACTTTGGGCAGCATTCAGAGCTGCCTGTACGTCCCGTGCCGCGCTGTTAATATCACGACTCAGGTCAAATTCAAGTGTGATATTGGTATTGCTAAGGGAGCTACTGGATGTCATTTCATTGACACCGGCAATTCGGCCCAATGCCCGTTCCAGCGGAGTCGCAACAGATGAGGCCATTGTCTCCGGTGAGGCGCCCGGTAATGAGGCATAGACGGAGATCACCGGAAAATCTACTTGCGGTAAAGGGGAAACCGGCAACAGGGTAAACCCCAATAGTCCGCACAGGGTTATGGCTAAACTTAATAGCGTGGTGGCAACCGGGCGCTGGATAAATAAAGCAAAGAATTTCACCGCGGCTCCTGATGATCAATGGATGAAATATCCGGTACTGAGAACGTGCGGTTGCGGCGATAGTACGCCAGCCGGTCAAACAGTAAATAGATCACCGGGGTGGTAAACAGCGTCAGGATCTGGCTCATAATCAGTCCACCCACCATACAGACACCCAGAGGACGACGTAATTCGGCACCTGCACCGATGCTGAACATCAAGGGTAGCGCGCCAAGCAATGCTGCCATTGTGGTCATCAGTATCGGACGAAAACGCAATAAACATGCCTGATAAATTGCTTCGTAAGGGGATAATCCTTGTTCGCGCTCTGCCGCCAGTGCAAAATCGATCATCATGATGGCATTTTTCTTCACAATACCTATCAGCAAGATAATGCCGATGATAGCAATAACATCCAGTTCGTGACCTGCCATGATCAGTGCCAGCAGTGCACCCACTCCTGCGGTTGGCAAAGTGGAGAGAATTGTCACCGGATGGATAAAGCTTTCGTACAGGATCCCCAACACGATATACATGGCGATGACGGCAGCTGCGATCAGCCACAAGGTATTACCCAGCGCGCTTTCAAATGCCAACGTTGCTCCCTGGAACTGGGTGGTCATGTCTTTGGGCATTTTGATTAATTGCGTGGCATCACGAACCGCATTGACTGCCTGTTCAAGAGAAGCGTTTTCGGCAACGTTGAAAGAAAATGTTGCTGCGGGGAATTGCGCCAGATGGTTAATTGCCAATGGGCCAAATCTTTGTTCAACAGTAGCGATAGCCCTGAGGGGGACGGTATTGCCGTCAGTTCCGTTGAGACGGATGTTATCAAATGCTGCCAGACCTGGAGTTGATGTCACATCATGTTCCAGTACAACCCGGTATTGATTAGCCTGAGTATAAATTGTTGAGATTAGCCGCTGGCCGAACGCGTTGTAGAGTGCGTTATCTACGGCTGCCATTGAGATGCCTAATCGGCTGGCGGTGTCCCTGTCCACTTTGACATAGGCGATCAGCCCTTGGTCTTGCCAGTCACTGCTGACATCAACCAATTCTGATCTCTGTTTCAGTCCAGCCAGTAATTTGGGCACCCAAATACCCAGTTCATTCAGGGACGTCGCCTGTAATGTAAATTGATATTGGGTACGTGTAACCTGAGTATCAATCGTCAGATCCTGCATGGGTTGCAGATAGAGTTTTACGTCGGGTATAGACGCAATTTTTTCCTGCAAGCGTGGAATAATTTCGGCGATTCTGTCATCACGCTGATTGAGTGGTTTTAGTGTGATTTGCAACCGGCCATTATTCAGTGTCGGGTTGCTACCATCAATGCCGACAAATGTAGTGATATTTTCCACTGCCGGGTCTTGCAACAATAAAGATGAAACCTGCTGCTGTTTATCCACCATTGCCGCAAAGGAGATGGATTGCGGCGCTTCCAGTGTTCCCTGAATCAGCCCGTTATCTTGCAATGGAAAAAATCCTTTTGGAATAACGAGATAAAGCAGGGTAGTCAGTGCAAGGGTGCTCAAGGCGACGCTAAGTGTGATCCACGGATGGTCCAGCGCTTTTTTCAGCCATACGGCATAACCGGCAATTGTCCGTTCAAAAAAGCGTTCACTGGCCTGCTCAAAACGATTGTGTTTTACCTTTGATTCTGGTTTGAGCATTCTGGCGCACATCATAGGTGTCAATGTCAGTGAGACAACAGCTGAAATCAGAATTGCCACGGCCAGAGTAATAGCAAACTCACGGAAAAGGCGGCCGACGATATCGCCCATAAAAAGCAGCGGGATCAGCACTGCGATTAAAGAGAAAGTCAGGGAGATAATGGTAAAACCGATTTCACCTGCGCCTTTCAATGCGGCTGCCATCGGTTTCTCCCCTTGTTCTATATAGCGGGAGATATTCTCGATGACCACAATGGCATCATCCACCACAAAACCGGTGGCAATAGTGAGCGCCATTAGTGTCAGGTTATTAACGGAGAAACCGCAGAAATACATCACTGCGAACGTACCGATCAGTGAAAGAGGAACAGCAATACTTGGGATAAGTGTGGCGATACCGTTGCGTAAAAACAGGTAAATCACCATAACAACCAGTGCAATCGCCAGTAATAGCTCAAACTGAACATCTTTCACTGAGGCACGAATCGTTGTGGTGCGGTCGGTCAAAATTTTCATATCGACAGATTTCGGTAAACTGCTGCTGAGTTCCGGCAACATCTGACGAATATTATCGGTGGTTTTAATCACATTAATACCCGGCTGGCGCTGGATATTAATCACAATTGCCTGTTTGTTATTTGCCCATGCGCCCAGTTTCGTATTTTCGGCCTCTTGCTCAATGGTTGCTATGTCTTGTAACCGCACCGGCGCACCTTTTTTATAGGCAACGATCAGTTTGCGGTAATCATTTACTGACTTCATTTGATCATTGGCCGAAAGCGTGACAGAACGGGTCGGGCCGTCAAGACTGCCTTTAGCGGAGTTAACGTTGGCATTGTTGATAGCGGTACGGATAGTTTCGCTATCCAATCCCTGTGCGGCGACAGCCTGAGCATTCAACTTCACTCTGACCGCCGGGCGCTGACCGCCGGCTAGTGTCACTAATCCAACACCATTTACCTGTGAAATTTTCTGTGCGATACGGGTTTCGACTATATCCTGAATTTGCGTCATCGGCATCGCCTCAGAGGTGACGGCCAGCGTTAGGATAGGGGGATCTGCGGGATTGACCTTGTTGTAAATGGGAGGATAGGGCAGGTCATTGGGCAATAAGTTACTGGCGGCGTTAATGGCCGCTTGTACTTCCTGCTCGGCAACGTCTAATGGCAAAGTCAGTTGAAATTGTAATGTGATAACGGAAGCTCCACCGGAACTTTGGGATGCCATCTGTTTAAGACCGGACATTTGTCCAAGCTGACGTTCCAGTGGTGCGGTGACGGCAGAGGTCATCACATCAGGGCTTGCACCCGGATAGAGTGTGACAACCTGAATTGTGGGATAGTCCACTTCCGGCAGCGCAGACACCGGCAACATGCGATAGCCGATAATGCCCGCCAGCAGGATTGCCGCCATGAACAGTGTGGTGGCAACGGGGCGCAGGATAAACAGGCGTGATGGCCCGCCTTTTGGAGTTTGGGAGTTTACCTGCATCAGGAATTCTCCGTTTTGCCGTGTTTTTGCGGCTGAATCTTATTTGCCATCGGTGTGACAATATCCACCTTAGCGCCATCTGTCAGGCGATCGATACCATCAGTCACCACTTTATCACCCGCCGTCAGGCCGGTATTGATAACAACCCGCTGTGTATCCTGCAATTTGACTGAGACCAGATGTTTGCTGACTTTATTATCTTTACCCAATATCCAGACAAAATTCCCTTCATTACCCATTTGCAGAGCCGCATTTGGGATCACCACTGCGTTTTCCAGCGTATCAACTTTAATACGGATATTAACGAACTGATTCGGGAACAGAATGTCACTTTGATTGGCAAAACGGGCTTTCAGCTTAATGGTGCCGGTAGTTGCATCGATTTGATTATCAATACTCAGTAATTTTCCTTCGGCAAGTTGTTGCTGGTTGTTGCGATCCCATGCGCTGACAATGACATCATGATTCGCTTTCTGAGCTTGCAAAACGGCATTGATATCGTTTTCGGGTAATGAAAACAGCACATCAGCCGGATCTGTTTGTGTGATAACAACAATAGGCGAATTATTGCCACTGGCGATAAAATTCCCTACATCTATTTGTTTCAGACCCACCCGACCGGAGATGGGCGCAGTAATACGACTGTAAGTGAGTTGGAGTTTTGCACTGTCAATTGCGGCTTGATCAACTTTCAGATTGGCTTCATGTTGGCGGACAAGTGCACGCTGATTATCCATTTCTTGTTGGGAAATCAGTTTAGTGTTTGCCAGTTTCTGGTAGCGGTTTAGATCCTGACGGGCATTCGCCAGTATTGCCTCGTCTTTGGCAAGTTGGCCTTTGGCTTGTGCTAACTGAACCTGAAAAGGACGAGGATCAATTTCTGCTAATAAATCACCTTGTTTAATCTGTTGACCTTCCTGAAAGTGCAGAGCCATAAGCTGACCTTCAACCCGGCTGGTCACGATAGCGGTATTGGCGGCCTGAATGGTGCCGAGTCCAGTCAGAAAGCGGGGTACGGTCTGCTCTTTTACGGTGGCAATTTGAACAGGAGGCAACGGAGGGTGCCTTAAACCAGAGGATTGATCCGATGCGCCTGATTGTTGAAGGGCCGAAGGCGTTTTAAATTGGTGCCAGATAAATATAGCGGCAGCGATGGCAACAGTGACCAGTACTGCACGGAAAAGGAGGATACGGCGTTTATTATTTTTATTCATCTCTTCGACATGCTCTCAAATGCAAGATGTTGCTTAGTTATGTCCGACTGTAATAGCGGTTTAATCGTATTCTATTAGTTTAGCCAGTGAGGATAGGCTAAAAAATGGAGGAAATGTGGAAAATATGTCAAGAAAGCGCTTTTTAAGTCAAATTAAGGTTTTTTTTGTCAGTTTCTTCGAGACTGCTCCAAGAATTATGTAAATGACCGCAGCTTGTTACTTTCATTTTTTTGCAGTTATTGGATGACATATTTTAATTTTTCATAAAACTCATGATGATTATAAAACAGAGGGAAAATGGAATAATACCAGAAAAAGGTCATATGACTTTTTTTTCAGGGAACTTATAACCTAATGTAAGGAGCATGATATAAGAGAGGTATGTGATGAGACACTTTATTATCGATACAGATACGGCTTCCGATGATGTGGTTGCATTGCTAATGGCGCTTCGTGAGCCATCAATCTTTATTGAAGCTATCACTATTGTTGCAGGTAATTGTGTTATTGATCAGTGCAGAAAAAATGCATTAATTAGTATCGAAAAAGCGGGGACATATATTCCTCCGGTATATGAGGGAATGAGTAAACCGTTATTTAGAGAACGCTATACTTCACATCATATTCATGGAAAAGATGGCATGGGTGATATGAATTTACCGGAATCATCATTAGTATCAGAGGATAAACATGCAGTAGATGTAATTATTGATATTGTAAGAAAATTTCCTGGTGAGATAGAGATAATTACTTTGGGACCACTGACAAATTTAGCGATGGCGGTGTTAAAAGAACCTGATTTATATAAGTTGGTCAAAATCGTTTATATCATGGGTGGTGCTGGATTGAAACCAGGTAATATTACCCCCTTAGCCGAATTCAATATTTATGCAGATGCTGAGGCAGCACATATTGTGTTGAACTCTGGATTACCTCTTGTTTTTTGTGGATGGGAGTTAGGTATGGAAGACGCTTTTATTAATGAATTCGATATGGATAAATTAAGTTCTATAAGTGATCTTGGTCAATTTGCTGTGAGATGTAATAGGACATTGATGGAATTCAATGCAGGAAGATGTGATAAGAAAGGGTTTGATTTGCCTGACCCCATAACAATGGCGGTTGCTTTATATCCGAATGAAATGATAGTCGATAAATTAGCGGTGTATGGCTATGTCGAGTATCAGAGTGAACGTTCATATGGGCATTTAGTGATTGATTCAACTCATCTTCTCAATAAACCTCATAATATGACGGTCATTACGAAAATTAAAGGCAATGTATTTAAGCATAAATTGTTTACACTGTTATCGTGAATTCTAATGCTATAGGAGGATAAAAAATGAGTTTTAATCCTGATTTACTGAAGAAAGTCGAATTACATACGCATCTTGATGCGGGGTTGAGTTATCATTTCATCAAAAAACAGGTTCCGGATATTACCCAAAAATTATTTCGTGAAAAGTATATCGCGCCTGATAAATGTCATAATCTAGGCGATTTCTTAAGTAGAATAGGCCCTTCATTAGATCTGTTGCAAAAAAAGAATGTGATAGCTGATGTTGTAGAAGATCTTTTTAGACAATTAAAAAACGATAATATAGTCTATGTTGAAATTAGATTCGCCCCTTTACTTCACCTTCGCCTGGGATTAAGTGATTGCGATATTGTTGAAACTGTTCTGGTGGCAATGGAAAATTCGTCGATTAAATATGGCATAGAGGCAGGTTTAATATTATGTACCTTGCGGCATTTTTCAGAAGATCAAAGTTTGAGAACAGCTTATCTTGTAAATAAATATTCTCATTATGGTGTCGTTGCTCTTGACCTTGCTGCTGATGAGGCAAGATATCCGCTTAATGCTCATTTGAAAGCATTCAGACTGGTATTGGAAAATGGCGGAAATGTTATTGCGCACGCAGGAGAAGCAAAGGGAGCTGAAAGTGTGCGTGAGACTATGAATAAATTAAATATTTCTCGTATAGGTCATGGAGTAAGAAGCATTGAAAATCAAGGTGTTATTGATTCTCTTATAGAAAGAAATATACATTTAGAAATATGTCCGACATGTAATATTGTTTGCGATATTTATGATACTTATGAAAACCACCCGGTTAATATTTTAAAGCAGATGGGGGTAAATATTGGTATTAATACAGACACCAGAACAGTGGCAAATATAACTTTATGTGAAGAATATTTAAAGATTAATAGATGTTTTAATTGGCAGTATAGTGATTTTATTGAAACGAATTTGAATGCATTACACGCCTCATTTTGTAGTAAAGAGCTGAAGAATAAATTGGAAAAAGAAATAGTGATATTGTAATGGTAAAAAATTGGCAGAGAGTCAATGGAAATTTCTTAAATGTCATAATATACTTGGTCATGGCGTGATTTAAGAAAAGGGTAGGTTCAATATGTGCCGGGATAAAGAAAGAAAATTAACGTATTATGTGGATAAATATCATCTTGATAAGATTATTTCACCAGAGCTTATGGATAAATCAGATGTGGTAGAAATGAAGAAAAATGTTTATCTTACACATCAATTATCAAAATTTACTCATCTTTATATTTTGGTTGAGGGTAAGTTGAAAGTTGAATATTATAATATTAATGGGAAATTCTTTGTTTTTGCATTAGCCACTCCACTTTTTCTTATTGGCGATTTAGAGCTTTTTCATTCCCAGGGAGATAGCATAATGAATACTATCTCTGCTCAGGAGCCGTCAGTACTCCTATCAATGCCCTTAGAAAGGGTAAAAATATTTGGTTTAACGGATCCTCGATTTCTTGAATTTGTTTGTAAGCAACTCAGTAATAAGCTTTTTGAATCTTCTTTATTGCAGTCTGGCGCATTCTTGACTGTTGAAGATAAATTAAAGCGATTTCTTTATTATAGTGCGAAGAAAGAGGGAACGGTATTTGTATTAGAAAAAAGAGAAAATTTAGCTGCTATTCTTGGTGTTTCAGTTAGGCAATTAAATCGGGCTATTAAAAGCTTGAATGAGAAAGAGATAATTATGTCAAAGAATAAACAGGTTAAAATTATTGATTATGGATCTTTGGGGAGTAATATTGAATTTTAAACAATGAAAATTTATATATTCTTTCTCTAAATAGCTGCGTTATTAACAAGATAAACAATGTCATGATCAATATAGTAATGATATCATTTGTCTCTGATACATTTAATTTTCATTGTGGCGAACGATTGAGCTGAATTCAAGGGATGAGCATTATTATCATAATTGCAGGGGGTGTTCTGTTGAAATTGTAGTATTGATAATGAAATGTTCCCCCGGAAAATGCAGGGAACAATGAGAAAATCATAGACCGACTGGCGATAATCGTGGCGCCAGGCGGTTTATTTTGTTTATTGGTTTTCGCTTTTCTCAATTGTGGTCTGCTTACTTTTTTGATGGTGATCTAATGCCGCTATGGACGAATAAATGAAACGGCCAAATAAAATCAGAAAGCTGATAAGTAGAACCAGTTTAGTAATTTGAGATCGCTTCTTTTTTTCATGGGCTAAATCGCTATGTTGATTCCTCTGCTATTTCTAATTGCCAACCTGTAACGTTATGCCAGTATTCCTGCTCTTTTTCCAGATCAAGCTGCATCAGGGTGTTTTCTGATAAGTAATTGTAAGGCAGATAGAGTGCCCAATGACCATCATCAGTAACTAGTCTGAGTGATTCAGGAGTGGTTGTGGATTGACGTTGATTATTGAGTAAAGTCGCCAGACGCAGGATTTGAATTAATGGCAGATATTGTTTTTTCTTAAATAGATTGAATCTTGGTAAATCATCCAGTTTTATTGTTTTGCGGTGACAGCGAACCAGTGTTGCCAATAGTAATTGTTGTTCCTGATTAAAGCCGGGCAAGTTGGTGTTTTGCAGAATATAAGCAGAGTGTCGTTGTAATCCGCTTAAGTTAATACTCAACCCAACTTCATGCAGCATTGCCGCCCAGTGTAAAATCGCTTCGAGCTGGGGCTGCACCAGCTTTGGGTTCTGAATTGCCCACTGTTGGTAAAGCAATTCAGTGGTATCGAGCACACGCTTTGCCTGTTCTCTGTCGATATTATAGTGTTCAGCCAGGCTTTTTGCTGTTCTCCGACGGATGTCCTGGTGGCGGAAGCGACCTTCCATTTCATATAAAACACCTTCACGCAAAGCGCCATCTGATAGCTGTAATTCTTTTATTTGTAGGGCATCGAATACACCGCATAAGATAGCCAGGCCGGGAACAAAAACGTGTTTACGATCATCGGATAATTCAGGTAAGTCGAGGGTTTTAAACTTTTTGAATTTAAGCACCTCTTTGACCAACATTTCCAGCCGTTCAGCTGTGATTAATCCATCCTTCTCTCCCATTGCGACCAGTACTTCATAAACTGCTTTGATTGTCCCGGATGCGCCGAGCGCGGAGTTCCAGCCTTTTATGCGGTATTGCCATGAGAGGTTCTCCAGTTTTTGAGCTGCTTCAAGCCGTGCTTTGCGGAATTTTTTCGCACTGATTTCACCGTCGGAAAAGAATTGGTGAGAAAAACTGATGCATCCCATCCGGCGGCTTTCTATTAATAAGGGTTCAAAATTTTCGCCGATCACCAGTTCAGTAGAGCCACCGCCAATATCAATCACCAGCTTACGATCTTGTTCTGGCTGAGTGTGTTCGACTCCCATGTAGATCAGGCGGGCTTCTTCGTGTCCGGAAATAATTTCAATTGGATAGGGAATAACCTCTTGTGCCCGCCTGATGAACTCTTTGGCGTTGCGGGCTTCACGTAAGCTGTGAGTGCCCACCAAACAGACGTTATCCGCCGGAAAACCTTGTAGCCGTTCAGCAAACAGCGCAAGGCAAGCCAGGCCGCGCGTCATGGCTTCTTCGCTTAATTCGTTTTTTTGATTAAGGCCATAAGCAAGGTAGACATGTTGTTTTAACCGGCCAAGGATCTGCAATGCGCCGTTAACGATTCGTGCAATGATCATATGGAAACTGTTTGAACCCAGATCGATAGCGGCAATTTCCATTGGTCGGGGCGTAGATTTATCGTGTGTTAGCGGCATGGATTAGGCTCTTGGTCCAGGTTGTTCGAGGGCTTTTATATAGTCATAAATCGCCAATTGTGCACGGATTTTCCGTTTATTACCCCGTGGCACATAACTGTTGCTCAATTCTTTATCGACGTAACGGGCTTTTACCGTATCGTTGAATTGTAGTTCGAGAATATCCAGTACACGCTGTTTCAATTGTGGATCAAGCAGGCAGACAGCAACTTCAATCCGGTAGTCGATATTACGGGTCATCCAGTCGGCAGAGGAGAGAAAGACTTTTTCATCACCGTTATTGGTAAAGACATAAACCCGATCATGTTCGAGGTAACGGTCAACGATACTGGTGATTTGAATATTTTCGCTAAATCCTGGCTGATTGGGCACCAGTGAACACATACCACGTATCAGCAGCCGTATTTTTACACCGGCTTCTGAGGCATCGTACAGGCGGTCCACCAGCTCTTTATCAACAAGGTTATTGATTTTTAATGTAATGCCAGCGGGTTTATTTGTTCTGGCGTTTGCGATTTCCTGAGAAATAAGCTGGTTGAGCATCGCACGGGAATTTTGCGGCGAAACCATCAGGTTTTCAAAGTTGACCGGGCGATAAGGGTTTTCAATAAAGTTGAATACCCGACGGACTTCGTTGGTAATTTTCGGATTGGCTGTCAGCAGGGAATAATCGGTATAGAGACGCGCTGTTTTTTCATTAAAGTTACCTGTACCAATATGGGCATAGCGAACAATTTCCTCGCCTTCCAGACGAGAAATAAAAAACAGTTTTGCGTGAATCTTTAGCCCAGGTGCTGAGAAAATAACATGTACGCCCGCTTCGGTCAGCCGTTTGGCCCAATGAATATTGGCTTCTTCATCAAATCGTGCCTGCAATTCAACAACCACGGTAATTTTTTTACCGTTGTGGGCAGCATGAATCATTGATTCAATAATGCGGGAGTCTTTTGCTACCCGATAAATATTGATCTTGATGGAAAGCACGCTTGGGTCAAAAGAAGCCTGCCGCAGTAATTCCAGCACGTGTTCAAAGGTGTGATAGGGATAATAGAGCAGAACATCCTGTTCACGAATAGCATCAAAACCATTGCGAAAATTATCAAACCAAGTGTGCCGTAATCTCGGTAAGGGTCTGTTTAGCAGGTTTTTCTTTCCCTCATTGGGAAATTTAATGAAATCTTTAAAGTTGTGATAGCGTCCGCCAGCGATCACCGAGTCGTCATTTGACAGGCCAAGCTTGCTACGCAGTAATTCCACCATTTCATCCGGCATTTCTCTTTGATAAACGAGTCTTACCGGTTCCGCAGTCAGCCGTTGTTTCAGGGTAGATGACATCAATTCGAGCAGGCTTGATTCCATCTCTGTTGCTAAATCATATTCAGAATCACGGGTCATTTTCATTGAATAGGCATTGAGTGAATCATAGTCAAAGAAGCCTTTGAAAATTTCATCAAGACAGTAGCGCAGAATATTATCCAGCAGGATCATTGATTTGCGGCGGCGTGGCATTTCAGGCGGCAAATTAACAAAACGTGGCACCTTATCTGACGGAATTTCCAGTAATGCATATTGGATATTCTGGCCGCGGACAATTTCAACCGCCAGATAAGTGTAGTCATCTTTCAGAAATTCAACCAGATTCGTTTCCGGGTTAATCAGGATTGGTGTGATATGGGGTCGCAAATGTTGACGAAAATATTGGCGTAACCAGATTTGCTGATTCGGTGAAATTTGCCGTTCATTGATCAGGAAAATCTGATTGCGGGCCATTTCCAGCAGTAATTCATTATAGAGCACATCAAATTCATGATCGGTTTTAGCGACTTTGGATTGGATCTTTTTCAGTACATGCCGGGAGCTGGTGGCGGATCCGCGCTCTTCATTAATCAGTATCCGCCGTTTCACATCAGCAAAACGAACTTTGTAGAATTCGTCCAGATTATTGGAGTAAATACCCAGGAACCGCATCCGTTCTATCAATGGGTTGCTCTTATCCGCCGCTTCCTGAAGCACACGTTCGTTGAAGGATAACCAACTAAGTTCTTTCTCGGTATAGAGCCTGTCTTGGGACATTGTTACTCCAGGTGTTGAGGTAAAGGTATTGAAATTTTGAATATTGTTAGTCGTGGCCTGTTGTTATAACCTCGTCTGTCATGGCGGGTTCAGGCTTTTTTATCTGCCTTGGATGCGAAATATTGATGTTGGAAAACACACATGCGAATTGCTGTGCGGTAACAGCCATTAATAAAGAATTCATCTATTAATTCGCCCTCAGTGTAGAAACCCAGCTTATTGTAGATATGAATGGCTTTACTATTTTCCTTATCGACAATCAGGTAGAGTTTATACAGATTAAGCACAGAAAATGCGTATTCCATTGCCAGTGTTGCCGCTTTGGTTGCATGGCCCTGGCCCTGATATGTCGGATCGATAATGATCTGAAATTCTGCCCGGCGATGGATGTAGTCGATTTCGACTAGTTCAACCAGCCCAACTTTGGCGTCAGAACTCGCGATAATAAACCGGCGCTCGTTCTGATCGTGAATATGTTTGTCGTAGAGATCGCTCAGTTCAACGAAAGCTTCATAAGGCTCTTCGAACCAGTAACGCATGACGCTGGCGTTGTTATCTAATTGATGGATAAAAGGCAGATCTTCCCGCTCAAGGGGGCGTAACCTGACAGGTGGAGAATGAGAACCACCAGACATTTGATACCTCGGTGTTTTTAATAAATAACAGAGTATTATTAATATTAGTTCGCAGTGCCGGGTATAATACCACAGCACTGTAAGTAGGGGTGAATAAATAGATTATTCTGCGGCATAGCCTTGTGGTGGAAGAATATTCCCATCCAGATGCGCTTTGCCATTAACCATGCTCAGGCGTCCTTCGACAAACCAGTTGATAACTAATGGGTAGATATCGTGCTCCTGAGTTTGAACCCGTTTAATAACCTCGCTTTCTTGGTCATTTGCAAAAATAGGGACTTTGGCTTGCAGGATCACCGGGCCGCCATCCAGCTCTTCTGTCACAAAATGAACCGAAGTGCCGTGTTCTGTATCGCCATTTTCCATTGCTTTGCGGTGAGTATGCAGACCGGGATATTTTGGCAATAGAGAAGGGTGAATATTCAGCAGGCGACCAAGATAGTGCTGAACAAAATCCGGCGTCAGGATACGCATGTAACCTGCGAGAATGACCAAATCAGGTTGATACTGATCAATGGCGTGTTTCAGTGCTTGATCATAAGTTTGACGATCCGCATAGTCTTTTGGGCTGACGACGTGGGTGGGAATTTCCGCCTGTTTAGCCCGCAGCAGACCATAAGCATCGGCGTTATTACTGAATACCGCACAAATTTGCCCACTGATTTTGTTCTGCTGGCAGGTGTCAATCACCGCCTGGAGATTGCTGCCGTTACCGGAGATCAAGACAACGATGTTTTTCATTGAATAACAACCTGTTGTTCGCCCTCTTTCAGTGTGGCGATGGTGCCGATTTGCCAGGCTTTTTCACCGGCGGTATTGAGTAATTCAAGCGCTTGTTCAACGGCTGTTTGTGGTAATGCAATGACCATCCCGACGCCACAGTTGAATGTACGGTACATTTCATGACGGCTGACATTACCGGTTTGTTGTAGCCAGTTAAATATTGCCGGCCATTGCCAACTGGATTCATTAATTTGTGCCTGGGTATTTTCAGGCAGGACACGTGGAATATTTTCCCAGAAACCGCCGCCGGTCAGATGAGCAATCGCGTGAATATCAAGGTGTTCAATCAGGGATAAAAGGGATTTCACATAAATTTTTGTCGGGGCGAGCAGGTGATCTGCCAGTGATTTGCCTTCAAGCTCGGTTGTTTCTGGATCTGTGTTACTGACGGACAGAATTTTGCGTATCAGAGAATAGCCGTTTGAATGGGGGCCACTGGCGGCGAGAGCAATCAGGGCATCACCCGCCTGAACGTTACTGCCATCAATGATTTCTGATTTCTCTACGACACCAACACAGAAACCGGCAACATCATAATCTTCACCGTGATACATCCCCGGCATTTCCGCGGTTTCACCGCCAACCAGCGCACAGCCGGATAATTTACAACCTTCCGCGATACCGGTGATAACGCTGGCGGCGGTATCAACATCCAGTTTTCCGGTTGCATAATAATCAAGGAAGAACAAGGGTTCTGCGCCCTGAACAACCAGGTCGTTGACGCACATGGCAACTAAATCAATGCCGATAGTGTCATGGCGTTTGAGATCCATCGCCAGACGCAATTTGGTACCCACACCGTCGGTACCGGAAACCAGAATAGGTTCGCGGTATTTTTGCGGTAATGCACATAAAGCGCCAAATCCACCTAAACCGCCCATAACTTCTGGACGACGAGTCTGTTTTACAACACCTTTGATACGGTCTACTAAGGCATTACCAGCATCGATATCTACACCGGCATCTTTATAGCTGAGAGAGGTTTTGTTGGTCACTGAGAAGCCCTCAAGGCGGTTGCATTTGATAAATTAAGATAGAACGCTGACAATTCTAGCAGCCTAAGCAAACGTTTGCGAGACTCTTATGCAGGATCTCAGTTATCGGAGAGAAGGCGGGTGTTTGATTAAAATCAACAGATTGGTAGTGGTGTTATGGTTAAAAGGCGGTATAATCTCGCGATTTTTTGTCTGCCGGCGACTTGACATACAGTAGGAGAAGCCCATGAAGATCGTTGAGGTGAACCACCCTCTTGTTAAACATAAACTCGGCCTGATGCGAGCAAATGATATCAGCACCAAACGCTTTCGTGAACTGGCCGCAGAAGTTGGAAGCCTTCTGACTTATGAAGCAACCGCTGATTTAGAAACTGAAAAGGTCACTATTGATGGCTGGTGTGGCCCGGTAGCTGTTGAGCAGATTAAAGGTAAAAAAATAACCGTTGTGCCTATTTTGCGTGCAGGGTTGGGTATGATGGATGGCGTATTGGAGAATGTGCCAAGTGCCCGGATCAGTGTCGTAGGTGTGTATCGTGATGAAGAAACGTTAGAACCTGTCCCTTATTTCCAGAAACTTGCTTCCAATATTGATGAACGTATGGCGCTGGTGGTTGATCCCATGCTGGCGACCGGCGGTTCCATGATTGCAACTATTGATTTACTGAAAAAAGCAGGTTGCCAGTCGATTAAAGTTCTGGTTTTGGTTGCGGCGCCTGAAGGTATTGCTGCGCTGGAAAAAGCCCATCCTAATGTAGAACTGTATACCGCTTCTATTGATGAGAAACTCAATGAGCAGGGGTACATTGTGCCTGGCCTGGGAGATGCGGGCGATAAGATATTTGGTACAAAATAATATGTTAGCCGACTTTTGAGTCGGCTTTTTTTGGTTCGTGATGCGATAACATGATGAGGATAAACAAATGACCCGTCGCACTATTGGGGTAGATGAGCGACCTCCGCTTTTACAGACCATTCCACTGAGCTTCCAACATCTTTTTGCTATGTTTGGTGCAACGGTATTGGTGCCGATTCTGTTTAAAGTCAACCCGGCGACGATTCTGCTATTTAACGGTATCGGTACATTATTATATCTGGTTATCTGTAAGGGAAAAATTCCGGCGTATTTGGGATCGAGTTTTGCATTTATTTCGCCGGTTTTATTGTTGTTGCCACTGGGGTATGAATTAGCGTTGGGCGGTTTTATCTTGTGTGGTGTGCTGTTTTGTCTGGTTTCATTGATTGTCAGAGTGGCGGGACGAGGCTGGATTAATGTGTTGTTTCCACCAGCAGCAATGGGAGCGATTGTTGCGGTTATCGGGCTGGAGCTTGCAGGTGTTGCGGCTGATATGGCCGGTTTGCGTCCGGCAGAAGGCGCTGATGTTAATCCAACGGCGCTGACAATTTCGCTGGTCACACTGGCGGTTACTGTTCTTGGTTCCGTAATGTTCCGTGGATTTCTGGCTATCATTCCGATTTTGATTGGGGTGTTGGTGGGTTACGCACTGGCATTCCTGATGGGGGAGGTTGACTTGACACCTGTGCGTGAAGCACCGTGGTTTGCATTGCCAACTTTTTACTCACCCCGTTTTGAATGGTTCGCCATAATGACGATCCTGCCTGCGGCACTGGTTGTTATCGCGGAACATGTTGGTCATTTAGTTGTCACGGCGAATATTGTGAAGAAAGATTTGCTGAAAGAACCGGGCTTGCATCGTTCTATGTTTGCGAATGGTATTTCAACTGTGATTTCAGGTTTTTTTGGTTCGACCCCTAACACGACTTACGGCGAAAATATTGGTGTGATGGCAGTTACCAAAGTATACAGCACTTGGGTTATTGGTGGCGCTGCGGTATTGGCGATTCTGCTCTCTTGTGTCGGTAAACTGGCGGCAGCGATTCAGGCCGTGCCTGTTCCGGTCATGGGCGGTGTTTCTCTGTTGCTTTATGGTGTTATCGGAGCATCAGGTATTCGGGTGCTGATTGATTCCAAAGTAGATTACAATAAAGCACAAAATCTCATTCTGACCTCCGTTATTCTTATTATTGGTGTCAGTGGCGCGAAAATAAATATTGGCGTTACTGAACTGAAAGGTATGGCGCTGGCAACGATTGTGGGTATTGGTATGAGTCTGATTTTCTGCTTGATTAGTATTATTCGTCCTGAAAAACAATATATTGAGTCTTCAATTGAATCTGTTAAACGTGATAAGTCATTGAAGTAATAAGTTCGATTTATTTCCCCGCTTTGAATGGTTTTAATCAGGGAGGGCGGGGATGGTTAGAATAATTTATTTTATCCGTGGAGGAGATTAGGGAAGCAGATGTTCACCACCAATTGGACGTAAACTTACTGGCGGCATATTTGTTATGGAGAAAAAAGGAGCGACAAGCTCCCTTCAAATGTTTATCGGACTACGTACCAGTTCTGCTTTTCACTGAGATACCGGACAGTACCCTCTTGTTCGGATTTCTTTAGGGCGTTGTAAGCAGCTCTCATACGTTCAGCCTTTTTAGCTACCGCTTTTTCGAGTTCAAGCTTTTCTTTTTCTTCAGCTTGTTTGTTATGTATGTATGACATAACCCCTCCCGCTTGGATCTAATTTATCTGTCATGGTAAAACCGTTTTGTGTCACAAATCGATTAATATATCGTTTATAGACCCGGTTCAGTCGCTCATCTGCGGCTAGCAAAATGTATCCACTAGGACTAACCGCATTATATGCTCATTAATCAACCTTTCAACTTCGGACATAATTCCTATCATCTGATGATGGTTATTTGTCGGGTACCTCTCAAATAGCGTGTTATTATCTAAATTGTTTTTTGCATCAAATGAAACTTCAAAGCAACTGCCCCGGTCGAGTCTGTAATTTTCAGGCAGAACGACAGAAGAATCCCCCTTTGAGATAATTTCCATTATAATCAAGGTGTATTCCACGCTAGACACCTCAAAGTCTGATATGTGCTTCGCCATATCCGAGGTTTTCTATTTTAAAAGGCATAGGTTTTCCCAAAGTTTCAACATGTTGAAACTTTATATTTTCAGTATTCTTCAATCAATTGATTTCATAGCAGTATTATAATGCAGACTTTCCTGTTCAAACTTAGCAGGAGAAATAAATGCGTGTTACGCCGCAAAAAAAGAGGTCACAAGGTCAGTTACGATTAAAGGATATCAGTATTAGTCTTTTAGTGACTAATAACTGATATCTCTTTAATTTTATGCTCGTTCTGGTTTCAGGTTATTCAACCAGGTGCAGATTATTCATTAAAATTGCGGCAGGTAATCACGATTTATCGCCAATACGTCATCCAAAAGCGGTGAAGCAATATCTACATCGGCAACCAGTGGGTTGGTGATCAATGCCCGCAGTGCAGCGTTGCGATCGCCATGAACCGCTGCTTCAATCGTTAAACGCTCGAAGGTTTTTATCTGTTGGGTCAGAGAGTACATACTGTCAGGCAGGCGGCCAAATGTCAGCGGGTGGGCGCCCTCTGCATTAATGATACAGTTGGTTTCAATGACGGCATCGTCCGGCAGGCCACGGATAGCACCGTGGTTAGGGGTATTAACCACCAGCTGGCTGCCAAGATTGTTGTGAATAGCGCACATCAGATCCAGTGCAACTTCAGAATAGAATGAACCGCCGCGGAAACTGAGCTGTTCTGGTTTGTGAGCAAGGTCTGGATCGGCATACAGTTCAAACAGCTCCTGCTCTACTTTCATGACTTGTTCTGCCCGTGTGCCTTGTTTGGCAGCGGCTTCGCGCTCTTCCTGCAACATGCTGTGGGTCTGATAGAAGTAACGGTGATAAGGGCAGGGGATTGCGCCTAATGCTCTGAGTAATGGCGGGGGCCAGGGGGATTCTTTAATGTTATTCATGGTTAATGCTACACCGTTGCATAACATATCAAGTACCCGATGCGTTTCATCCCGCCCTGAAACCAGTACCTGGTGTACCCAAACCATGTGATTAAGCCCTGCAAAACGTAATTGCACATCTTGATAAGGGTGTTGCAGCATATTGGCAATCATATGGTGCATGGTGACCGGGACATTACACAGGCCGATTATTTTTGCCTTGCTGTAACGGGAAACCGCTTCGGTGACGATCCCTGCCGGGTTAGTGAAGTTAACAATCCATGCATCTGGCGCAAGTTGTTCAACTTTACGGGCGATATCCAGCAAAACGGGGATGGTACGTAACGCTTTGGCAAATCCACCTACGCCTGTCGTTTCCTGACCGATTAAACCGTATTTCAGCCCCAGACGTTCATCCATAGCACGCGCCGGAAGCTGGCCGACACGCAATTGAGTTAAAATAAAACTGGCGCCGCGAATTGCATTATCTGGTGTGAAATGTACGCTGATAATAACGTGTTCCAGGCCATGACGGGCCAACATACGACGGGTAAGTGCAGCGATAATTTCTACTTTCTGTTTTCCACCATCAATGTCAACTAATGCCAGTTCAGAGAGTGGCATGCTTTTGTTGCGCAGAATGAGTCCTTCTACTAACTCAGGTGTGTAGCTGCTACCGCCGCCGATAACGGTTATTTTGATCTGTTTCATATTTTTTCCTCCCGCGATGGTATCCGGCGGTAGAGTTCAATCATATCGCCGGCAAGATCCTGAATAACCATCGCGTTCATCAAATGATCCTGTGCATGTATAGTGATCAGATTGACAGGCAATTTACCACCACCTTCATCTAACCCGATTAGAGTGGTCTGAATGGCATGCGCCTTCTTGATTGCCTGTTGGGATTCAGTCATCAGTGTTTGTGAAGCGTGAAAGTCACCATTTCTGGCATGTTGTAATGCCATCAGCGCATGGCTGCGTGCGCTCCCGGCATGAACCAGTAGTTCGACAATAGTTTGTTCCAAATCCATGTATAAATCCTCCGAAGATTATGGCTAAGATTGAGTTTCTACGTTGGTGGGTATCGTCTCTTCTTGCTGCTTATTTTCTTCATTGATTAATTGTTTTTCATAAACTTTGAAGAAGGGATACCAGATAAATAGATCGATTATCATCAGTACGATAATCAGCACTGCCGCACGGTAATCCCAGGCGGCGGAAAGCATTGCACCGAATGGTGCCGGTGTAGTCCAGGGAGAGATAACGACCATTTTATGCACCAGATCGAGATGCAGGGTGCTGTAAGACAAGATTGCATTGATCAATGGCACAACCAATAGTGGAATTAATAGGGTTGGATTCATAACAATCGGTGAACCAAATAACAGCGGTTCGTTAATGTTGAACATAGCCGGAACTGCGCTCAGTTTTCCGATAGTACGCAAGTGTATAGAACGGCTGCGTAGGTAAAGAATAGCCAGAGCCAGGGTGGAGCCGGAGCCACCAAGACAGACATAAAATGACCAGTATGGATCAGTGAGAATTTGGGTTGCCGCAGCCCCTTGAGCCATTAATGAGGCGTTGGTGGCAATATTTGCCATAAATATGGGGCTCAACAGGACAGTAACAATGTTGGCGCCGTGAATACCGGCGAACCACAGTAGATTGGCTATCAGCGCTGCCAGCATAATGGCTGGCAGTGTGTCACCGACGGAAATGAGGGGTTGGAAAATCTGCATGACGGCGGCAGGAATGAGCAGATTGAATTCACTCTGTAAGAACAAACTGATCGGGTAAACCGTCAACAGGATACCGGTGACCGGATACAAAAGCTCAAAAGAACGGGCGATCGCCGGTGGTACTTGTGCCGGCATACGGATGGTGATGTTATATTTTTTTAATAAACGCGCCAGTTCAACTGACCAGATAGCGCAAATCAATGAGGTGAATACACCGGCTCCTCCGAGAAAATCGAGTGCTATTTTGTTTTCGATTTGTGGTGCGGCCGCTAATAAAAACGCCATTAGTGACAGTAAAGCAGAAGTTAATCCATCCAGACCGTAGGATTTAGCCAGGCTGTAGGCCGTTCCGACCGAAACAAATATGCTCATTAATCCCATGGTCATAAAGTAAGGCATGGTGATGGTGTCCCAGTGAGTTTTAGCAAAGGACAACCAAACTTGACCAAATGAGGATGAAGTTTGTGCATCAAATGGTGGGTTTGCCGCAATTAACATGATACTGCCGATGAGCAAAAATGGCATGGCTGAGATAAAGCCGTCACGTATTGCACTAATATGTCGCTGGTTACCGATTCGTCCTGCAAGCGGGACAATATGGCTTTCTACGACGCGTATGAAAGCAGTATAGAGGCTCATAGGGCCCTCCGTATTGATGATGAAGTTAATTATTCCAACAGGCTTAGTGCCTTATCGAGAACTTTGTCACCACGGAGAGCGCCGTAATCCATCATGTCAATAATGTCTATCGGCTTGCCGAGTGGTTTGGCGATAGCGGAAAAATGAGCCAGCTGATGTCTTACTTGCGGGCCAAGTAAAACAATGTCGGCATCGGTTATCAGATGTTTTAATTCGATGGTAGAGGCGGCCTTGATCTCAATGTTCAATGCTCGTTTTGTCACTTCTGCCTGCATACGTTGTACCAGTATGCTGGTGGACATGCCAGCAGAGCAACACAATAGGATTTTTTTCATTATTCAGCTTCCTGTTTATTATGTCAGTTGATAATCACGGTAGGCGGTAAATCAGAGCGCACCCACTTCTTATTAAGATTAGCACTTATGTTAAATTTGTTGCGATTTTGTTAGCATATTAATCAGAATAGTGTGAGGAATAGCGATAGAATGTGATCTTTATTTGTATTGAACATAGCGTGAAAATGTTAGGTTGTACCGGGCGTTGCAGAGGGATTTCTTATTTCATGAAAATAGTGGGTTGCTCATTTTTACGTCAACCGGACGTTGATTATTTATTATTTCGCTAATACACTGCGTAGCAGATATGGTTAATGCCGAAGCTTACATCATGGGATGATTTCTATGTAACTTGGGCTGATTATTGTTGGGGCCATGAGAAGGATTACCACTATCATCGCCTTTTTGTTATCAGTAAAGAATTATTACATTGATCCTTCTGAAAACTGACAAATCTCACCATCTGACTATTTTCTCTTAGATAGCATAAAATTAAAAACTTAGCGCTTTCCTGTTTTCGCATTCAGAATATTTCACTGGTGCTTGCAGGTTGTTCTGTATTATGAAGAAATATTGTGCATTTAAGGGGGAGGTTGAAAATGGGTTTAACTTATTGAATCCAAAAAATAGTTTTTTTATTATTTATCTATACAGTTCATTTACAACTATTTTCTGTGATAAACTTGTTTGCGCTTGTTACCTGCTCTGTTTGAGGTGCTTCTGAACACACCATCGCAGCTTTCATTACCTTTATATCTTCCCGATGATGAAACTTTTGCCAGTTTCTTTCCGGGGGAAAACGCCACCCTGTTAGCTGCAATCAAATTGGCCATTAATCAGCCGCATGGCAGCTATATTTATTTTTGGTCCCGTGATAGTGGGGGGCGAAGTCATTTGTTGCATGCCGCATGTGCTGAATTGTCCCTGAAAGATGAAGCTGTGGGCTATGTTCCGCTGGATAAACGTGCCTATTTTATTCCTGAAGTGCTTGATGGCATGGAACACTTATCACTGGTTTGTATCGATAATATCGAATGTATTGCTGGTGATGAAGAGTGGGAAATGGCGATGTTTAATCTTTATAATCGCATTCTGGAAATCGGTCGCACTTGTTTGCTTATCAGTGGCGATCGTCCACCTCGTCAGATTGATCTTAGGTTACCTGATTTGGCTTCCCGTCTGGACTGGGGGCAAATTTATAAATTACAACCACTTTCCGATGATGAGAAATTACAGGCTTTGCAACTGCGTGCAAAATTACGTGGGTTTGAGTTGCCGGAAGATGTGGGGCGCTTCTTACTGAAAAGATTAGACAGAGAAATGCGGACGCTGTTTATGACCTTGAATCAGTTAGATCATGCTTCGATAGTTGCCCAGCGCAAGCTGACGATTCCATTTGTGAAGGATATTCTGCATCTTTGACGATGATGGTGATTTCACCATCATCATATCTACCCGATTAGCCAAGAATTTCTTTTACTTGTTCTGGTGGGCGCCCAAGCCTGGCTTTATCACCACAAACGACAATAGGGCGCTCAATCAGTTTAGGATTGGCAACCATCACTTTCAGTAGATCGTGTTGAGTGAGTTTTTCATCGGCCAGATTCAACTCTTTGTATAGATCTTCTTTAGTTCGCATCAACTGGCGCGCATCATGAAAACCAAGCTGTTTTAACAGAACAGATAATTGCTCTATCGTGGGAGGGACCTCCAGATAGAGAATAATCTGCGGCTTAATGCCTTGCTCTTCAATAAGAGCCAAAGTTTCACGGCTTTTGGAGCAGCGGGGGTTATGATAAATGATCACCTGTTGCATGAAAGTTCCTTAACGTTGGTATTGATTGTAACGCTGTTGTAGCTGGCGTAACTGATCGATACGGGCATCATAACGTTCTTGATCGTAACTGCCTAATTTTACCAGTGCGCTGGCATTGCTGAGGTATTTAATGGCATTGTCAAACTGACCATGAAGTGCCATTTCTTCAGCATACGCTGATAATTCTTCATGGCGTTTGCCTTGTTGGGCGGCGGCTTCCCTCATCAGGTGCCAACCGTTTGGATCATCAGGATTATTGAACGTATAACGGTAGAGCAGCTTTGCAGCCTGCGGGTATTGCTTTGCGCGAATGAGCGCATTTGCCAGATTAATCTGTAAGACCAAATTGTCTTTTTGTTTCTGTAAGGCGTTTTGTAATCGGGTGATAGCCTGAGCCGTTCGGTTCTGTTCAATATCAATATCGGTCATCGTGTCAATAAACCAGAGGTTATCTGGTTGTTTTGCTAATAATGGTTCCAGAATAGCCCGTGCCTCAGCGTATTTTTTATCCTGAGAAAATAAGATTGCTTGTCCATAAGCGGCGGCGAGTTGCTCTTTAGCTGTGCCTTTACGGTAATTTTCTAAAATTTGTTCCAGATAGCCGCGCTGCTCCGTAGTGTACATTCCCATAATACGGACTCTGGCAAACAGAAAATCTTGAGATTGTGGAACACGCTTGGCGGGATATTGGTTAGCGCGGTTACGGGCATCAGCAAGGCGGCTGTCGGGTAATGGGTGAGTCAGCAACATCTCTGGTGGTTTGGAACTGTAACGGGTCTGATCTGCCAGGATCTGCATAAAATCCGGCATGCCTTGAGGATCAAAACCCGCTTTGCGTAGCGTCTGCATGCCAATGCGGTCAGCTTCCTGCTCATTGGATTGAGTAAAGCTGATCATACCTTGTTGTATCCCGGCAAGCGTTCCGCTGAGTGCCGCCATTCCTGCTTGTGGGTTAGCCATTATCAACAGGATAGAACCCAGAGCACTTGCCCAGGCCAGTGGTGCTGTACGCTGCTGATCTTCCATCATTCGAGCCAGATGGCGCTGAGTGACGTGGGAAATTTCGTGGGCTATAACGGATGCCAGCTCGCTTTCATTACGGCTATAACGAAAAAGTGCGGCATGGAGTACGACGTTACCGCCAAAGAAAGCGTAAGCGTTGATATTCGGGTTATTGATCAGATAAAAATGAAAAGGTGTTTTAACTGAATCTGCATTAGCTACCAACCTTTGTCCAAGGGTGTTGATATATTGCGTCAATAATGGGTCATAAATCAGTGGAACGTTGTCACGCATCTGGCGGACGTAAAAATCGCCCATTGACAGTTCCTGATTGATACTCAGGGTTGAACCTGCCGTGGTACCTATATCCGGCAATGAGTCTTCAATAGAGGTGCTGAGAACAGGGGGACTTATTAGCAATAATGTACTGATCAATATTGCTGTCAGGGATTGTTTAGACATTATTTTCATAAAACAAAAATGATCTCATTTGGCCATCGTTTTAGATAATGCGTGTATGATGAACAAGGGTACCTTAAAATTAACCAATTAGTACAATTTTCAAGAAAAATAGAAACATGAATATTGCTATCAAGGAGCCTGGTCAATGCTGGATATGATTATACAGTGGTATCGCCGTCGGTTTACTGATCCGCAAGTTATTGCGTTGTTTGTCATCCTCCTGGTAGGGTTTTGCATTATTTATTTTTTACATGGCATTTTAACGCCATTACTGGTGGCGATTGTTCTCGCTTATTTATTGGAATGGCCAACGGCCCAACTTGAAAAACTGGGATGTTCACGGACAGTGGCTGTTTGCATTGTGGTGATTATTTTTTCCGGGATCAGCTTGCTGGTTATTCTGATTGTGGCGCCAACGGCATGGCAGCAGGGAATTAATCTGTTGTCAGATATGCCTAATATGCTTAACCGGTTTAATGAATATGCTCAAACATTACCGACCCGTTACCCGGCTTTGGTTGATGCCGGCATCATTGATATGATGGCGGAAAATCTGCGCAGTAAGATTTCAACTGCCGGAGAATCTGTGGTGAAGTTTTCGGTAGCTTCATTGATTGGTTTGCTGACATTGGCTATCTACCTGATTCTTGTGCCACTAATGGCCTTTTTCCTGCTGAAAGACAAAAACCAGATGCTGCAAGCGTTACAACGGGTTTTGCCACGTAACCGCATTTTAGCCGGGCAGGTATGGCGCGAGATGAATCAGCAAATCACTAACTATATTCGTGGTAAAGTCACGGAAATGGTGATTGTTGGTATCTGTACTTATGCTGTATTTGCATTTCTTGGGTTAGATTATTCATTACTGCTTGCTGTCTTGGTTGGGCTGTCGGTGTTAATTCCTTATGTGGGAGCAGTGATTGTCACTATTCCTGTTGTACTGGTTGCTTTATTTCAATGGGGAGTCGGGACAGATTTCTGGACCTTGATTATTGCTTATCTGGTTATTCAGGGGCTGGATGGCAATTTACTGGTGCCGATTTTGTTCTCTGAGGCAGTAAACTTGCATCCACTGGTGATTATTCTTTCTGTGATTACTTTTGGTGGCTTATGGGGATTTTGGGGGGTATTTTTTGCTATTCCGCTGGCGACGCTGATTAAAGCCGTTATTCATGCATGGCCGGAGGAGATAGTTATAACAGAAGACGATGAAATAAAAGAATAAATCTGTTTTTAATATGAAAATGGCCTTTGTATTTATTTCTGAGTTAATGCCGGTTACTTGTTATTAGAGTAAGTACAGGATAGGAATTTCTTTCCCGTACTTACTCCAGGTATCTTGAGTTGCTGAATGAAATACGATTAATTTTTTAGCGGTTTTTATTAAGGATGTTGTTTCAGATAATCCACCACTATCTGATGGTGATCACTGGTCTTAAATTTATCAAAAACGTGCTCAATATTACCTTTGGTATCAATCAGGAAACTGATACGGTGAATACCATCATAGGTTTTCCCCATAAACTGTTTCTCGCCCCAAACACCAAATTGCTCAGCAATTTGATGATCCTCATCGGACAACAATGTGAAGTTCAGCATTTCTTTCTCCACAAAGCGTGACAGTTTACTTGGGTTATCGGTACTGATACCCAATACCTCAACACCTGATCCCTTTAATGTATCCATTTCATCGCGCAGACCACAGGCTTGTACAGTACAACCAGGAGTCATTGCTTTAGGGTAAAAATAAACTAAAACACGCTGACCTTCGAAATCAGACAAGTTGATTGTTTCTCCATCTTGGTCAGGAAGGCTGAATTGAGGGGCCTTATCACCGGCTTTCAATGGGCTCATCACGTATTCTCCGTTTAATCTTTCTGCTAAAGTGGTTCAAGAATACTAATACTGCCTTGTGCATTTAGATCTGTACATAGCTTATTAAACGCTTGCTTAATAATTATGCCGTCATCATCTAATAGACTATGAGCGGTAATCTGGATTTGTAGCCGGGCAGGGATACCATCTTCTGGTGGCTGTGTTTTTGATACCAGTTCAGCAATATTAAAATCCTGCGTGGTAAACAGATTGGTAAACTGTTCAACAATACCGGGTGAATCATCAACATCAACCTTGACGGAAACAGTGGAAGGAAATGTTGTATGTTCATCACATCTTGTACGTTTCATGACGAGAAGAAGATCCAATTCGGCTCCTTTCTGTGGCAGTGAGGATTCAATCATGGTGATAGCGTTCCAGCTACCGGAAAGCAGCATAATAAAGGTGAATTCCTCACCAAACATCGCTAAGCGGCTGTCTTCAATGTTACAACCACATTCACTCACAAGACGAGTGATCGTGTTGACGATACCAGGACGGTCAGCGCCTAAAGCGGTTATAACGAGAAAATGTTGTTCTGATTGTGGCAAAGTCACTTTTCCTTCTCTGCTGTGGTTTATTTAAGGTAAACACAAAAAGGGTATACTGCCAAGGTCAATCGTATCAAAGTTGCTCTATTGTTCTCATTCCCTGCCTTTGAATTTCAATAAATTACTCCGGTTATTACTTCTTTTTAACAGAGGTTATCCGGTATTAACAAAATTCATTGAAATCCTGTTTAAATAGTTTCCTTCTGTATGACTAGAAAGTACCATTGAACTCTTGTTTGTATAGGGGGGTATGTAATGTCTAGCGGGAGCTTTGAATTTACAGGCAGTATTGTTGCGCTGGTAACACCAATGGACGCGAATGGTCGCGTTGATAAGACTAGTTTGAAAAAGTTAATTGATTACCATGTTGCCAGTGGTACATCAGCGATCGTCTCGGTAGGAACAACCGGAGAGTCTGCCACATTGAGTCACGATGAGCACGGTGATGTTGTTTTGACAACGGTGGAACTGGCTGACGGACGTATTCCGGTCATCGCCGGAACAGGTGCAAATGCGACTGCTGAGGCAATATCTCTGACGAAACGTTTTGAAAACAGTGGTGTTGTTGGTTGCCTGACGGTAACGCCTTATTATAATAAGCCATCGCAGGAAGGTTTATATCAGCATTTTAAAACGATCGCTGAAAATACTGATTTGCCACAAATTCTGTATAATGTGCCCTCCCGTACAGGATGTGATTTGCTGCCGCCAACTGTAGCTCGTTTGGCGAAGATTAAAAATATTGTCGCAATTAAAGAAGCGACAGGGAACTTAAGTCGTGTCAGCCAAATCCAAGAGTTAGTTAATGATGATAGCTTTATCTTGTTGAGTGGTGATGATGCAAGTGGGTTGGATTTTATTCAGCTTGGTGGTAAAGGGGTAATTTCTGTTACTGCAAATATTGCGGCTGCTGAGGTGGCTAAATTTTGTAAGTTGGCACTGAGTGGCCAGTTTGCGGAAGCGCGTAAACTGAATAACCGCCTGATGGATTTACACCATCAACTATTTGTTGAACCTAACCCCATTCCAGTCAAATGGGTATGTTACAAACTGGGGCTGATTGCTGATGACACGCTGCGTCTGCCGATGACACCATTGACGGATGCAGGAAAAGTCTCAGTCGAAAAAGCCTTGAAAACGGCTGGATTACTGTAAAATTTAGGGAATTTTAATGGCAATATTGTTGCAAAAATCAAAGGTGATGAAGGCTGCTGGTATGTCACTGGTAGTGTTATTGGCAGCGTGTTCTGGTGACCAAAGTTATAAGCGCCAGGTCAATGATGATGACACGTATCTTGAAACACCTCCTCTGAAAGCGCTGAATGTTCCTGCGGGTATGATATTGCCATTACAGAATGGTGAATATGATATTCCACCAACAGTATCTAAAGGACAGGTTGGCAAAGAGCTTGATATTCGTCCACCATCGCAGGCATTGGCCCTGTTGAGTGGCTCCCGTGCTGAAAATAGTGTGAAGAGCAGTAAATTGCTGCTTGAAAACACGTCTGAAAATAGCAACCTGTGGTCGCAGATTAATTATGTTCTGCTGAAAAAAGGTTACAACGTTAGTCAGCGCGATGATGCTGGTCAGGCATTGACAACCGACTGGATTGAATGGCCACGTGCAGATGAAAACGTTCCATATCAGGCTCGCTATCGTATCAGTGTTGCACACCAGAGTTATCAGGTTGAATTATCAGTTACCAATGAAGGTCTGAGACAAGGCGATCAACCCATAACTGATCCTATCGAAACCCAACGTTATAACGCACTGATGCTCAATGAGTTGATCGAAGGTGTGAACCAGCAGCGTGAACGGATTACCGATAATATGGCAGCCCGCAATTTGGGGCCATTAGATATACAGAGTGGCGGAGATACTTCTGGTTTACCTCAGATGATTGTTCGTGCGCCATATAATATCGTCTGGGATAGGTTACCGGCAGCGCTGGAAAAAGTGGGTATGAAAATGGGTAG
This sequence comes from Photorhabdus stackebrandtii, assembly GCF_011189495.1. Taxonomy (NCBI): domain Bacteria; kingdom Pseudomonadati; phylum Pseudomonadota; class Gammaproteobacteria; order Enterobacterales; family Morganellaceae; genus Photorhabdus; species Photorhabdus stackebrandtii. The sequence continues at coordinate 88,988 of NZ_PUJV01000005.1, read as the reverse complement.
CCGCAGCCGTTCAACGGGTTCTATCGCTGTAACTTATAAAGGTCTTAGCGCATCAGATTGGAAATCAATGGGGGTTAATGAACCTTCCATCATCGAAGGTGATTACAAATTACAGGTGGGTGATTTGAATAACCGGAGTAGCTTGCAGTTTATTAGCGATAAAGGTAAGCCGTTGACCCAGTCACAAAATGATGAGCTGGTTGCAGCATTAAAAGCTGCTTTCAGCCAAACGACAGGATTATAGATAAATAAAGGGGCGAAATGAATTGCCCCCTCTGTTAACAAAGTGCTGGTTTCTTAGTCAGCACTTTGATCTCATAAAAGCCCGCATGAAAAATGAGCTTATCTTCTATGCTAAGAGGAGTTCTTCCACCGCAATTCTCTCTCAAGGGTGTCCTTTGAAGAATGGGTTCTTAAACATCATCTGATCTGTAAAACTGACTCGACTATCAATATGGGTTGTTTATATACAAAAGACAGACTAGATCTGACAGTCATCCTATTTCCGAAAGCTTAAAATCCTGTTATCAAAATAATTGGGCTTCCTTCTCCACTATGAACGATTATCTAACTGATATATTACTGACTGAGCTGGCAGCAAAGCTGGGTATGAGTAAACTCTCCTTTGATAAAGAGGGGAATTGTTTCTTATTGGTCGATAACGCTATACCTATTATCTTGCGTCACCAGGAGGAACATTTAGCTATCATTGGTCAGATAAATATGGAACTTCCAGACTCAGCGGATGCTGATACCCTTCGTTATTTACTCAATACAGCCCTTAATCCATTAAATAGTCAGATGCCGGGTATTGGCTGGCATCAGGAACTTGGAGTTGTTGCGTATAGAATATTAACCATACAACACTTAACGGCCAATAAGTTGGAAGATAAATTGTCTGAATTTATTACCTGGATAAATGAATTTCCAACATCACTATCACAGAAAAATACCCTACAATCATCTTATGACAGGAGAATGATTTATGATCGAGTTTAAGAATCTTGCTGTATTACAAAATGCCCCAATGCAAATACAAGAGCAGGTTCGTAATGAAGGTAAACTGCAAATTGCTGGTCGTGAATATCATATTAATGCAGATCTGCAACAGGTTTTGCGTACGCACCCAAAAAGTGATCACTTTGCCCGTTTCTTGGAAGGAATAAGTAAATTTTTCTTAAGTGGCAGTGGTGCTTCCGTAGCTAAAGAGGCGACTAAAACCCTCTTTTCTACAGAGGGGGCGCAACAACAGCGTCTCCAGAGTACAGACTCGGTCAGCCATGCCCGTATGTTGTTTAAGGATGGTAGTTTACAGACATCGGAACAAGTGCTGGAGAGATTAAAAACAGCAGATACCCATAAAATGACGGAAGCAATGTTGGCTGAACATTCTCTTTTGCTACAGCGTGCTATGTCAGAGTCACTACTGAATACAGAAACGGGTAAAAAATTACAGGAGCTAATGGGACACCAGGCAACAGCTCAACTGACCAGTAAACTGGTTGCCCCTGAGCAGTCTTTTGTCAGCTTTGAACAATTACGTAAGCAACCTTCGGCTTCTGGCGCTGTCGCTAGTCTGGAGCCAATTTTGATGATGGAAGAAAAGAATTTGCTGGCGGCCCAGCGTCATCAAGAGGCAATAAAAGGCCAAGATCTTAACCAAGGTATTTACGCGGAAACCCTTTCTGAAGATTTTTATAATCCAGGCAAGTTAACTGATGATGTTGACAGGGCAGCCGCTTGGATTCTCAAGGCATCCACTTCAGGTGGTAATGAATGGAGTAACTTCACGGCGCTACTGAAGGAATACACCCATAACGGAAAGGATTTAACGGATAGCCAAAATCTTAAGGAGCTTCATCATAGGTTGGTTCCAAACATAGAGCGTGATTATCGTGGTCCAGCAATCAGCGGAGGGAGCCTTCCTTCCAGTATAGGTGGTGCGGCGTTACTGGCACGTCATCTGGAAATTTTGGATAAGGAAGATCCTCAGATTGGGAAACAACTCTTTGCGGCTGTCGTTGGTTTTCATGGTTTCACTGATGGCAATGGCCGGATGGGGCGCCTCCTCTATGCGCTGACAGAATTAAGAGCGGGTCAATTCACTCCTCTTTCTGTCACTACAGAAAACGCTTTGCATGGCATCCACTAAAAGTGCAGGCTAAAGTGCTGGCTTTTTAGTCAGCATTTTGAACTCACCTCCATGTTAAGAGACTTCGCCCACCATAATTTCTCCCTGAAAGTCTGTCCCTTGAAGAGCTGGTGTCTAAACATATTTAGAGTTTGCAATAAGATCCATAGATAATACTTATCTTTCAGACACAATATTTGTTGTAATAGTTAATGCACCAAGTAATGCTTCCTGAGAGAATTTTTGGATTCACAAAAAACGGAATTTTATTTGCAGGTAATAATTCTGGTTATTTTAATTGGATGAGAGGAAGGCTGTTGGCCTAAAAATTAGTTTGTTTTGTGGACTAACCCGATAACGATAGAAAAAATCGACCTTTTGAACAGGATTTTGTTAGCAATCTGCTTTATTATTTATCTCTGACGTTTATTCAGTAGTGATATTTTGGAGTATATAAGATGCAGAAAAAAGCTGAGTTGTATCGTGGGAAAGCAAAAACGGTGTACACCACGGATGATCCTGATTTGCTGGTATTGGAGTTCCGTAATGATACATCAGCATTGGATGGCGAACGTATTGAACAGTTTGACCGCAAGGGGATGGTGAATAACAAATTTAACTATTTCATCATGGGCAAACTGGAAGAAGCGGGTATCCCGACACAAATGGAATGTCTGTTATCAGACACCGAAGTATTGGTTAAAAATCTGGATATGGTGCCAGTTGAATGTGTTATTCGCAATCGGGCTGCGGGTTCATTGGTCAGGCGCCTTGGTGTTGAAGAAGGTGTAATATTGAATCCGCCTTTGTTCGATCTGTTTCTGAAAAATGATGCTATGCACGATCCAATGGTGAATGAGTCTTATTGTGAAACTTTTGGCTGGGTTAGCAAAGAACATCTGGCTGAGATGAAAAGATTAAGCTACAAGGCTAATGAAGTATTGAGCAAATTGTTTGATGATGCCGGTTTGATTTTGGTTGATTTCAAACTGGAATTTGGTTTGTTTAAAGGGCAGGTGGTTTTGGGGGATGAATTCTCTCCTGATGGCAGCCGTTTGTGGGATAAAGAGACTTTAGACAAAATGGATAAAGATCGTTTCCGCCAAAGTCTTGGCGGCCTGATTGAAGCGTATGAAGAGGTGGCTCACCGTATCGGTGTTATTCTGGATTAATTACGCAAACGATTACCTGGGCCGAAAGGCCCTTTTACTGGCATAAATTCATCTTGGTTATAATTCTTTCATTTGTTTTTTGTGACCAAATATTATCCGATAATATAAATAGTGAATATGGATAATTCAATATAGAGTAGATTACCGCCTTATTAGTCATAACTGGCTGAAATAGTGGGCAATTCAAGATGTGTCAATATTGAATAGGAATTCATTTATATAATCGCTATATATTTGTGGAAATCATTATAATTCGTTGGGATTATTACTGGTTTTTCCTCTACTTATGATTCACGACTTGGAGCCAGTTATTTATTATTCACATTGGTGATATATCTTCCAGTTAGGTTGTTAAATAACCTAACAAAGGTATTGACATTATAGAATAAGATATAAATTTTGTTTTCTTGTGATAGTGTTTATAAAGACTTCAATCAGATAGTGATAAATGCGGATATTTTGCGATAATTGCATTTTGCTAATTGTGAACAAGATCTGGTTGCTGTAATCGATCTGTTATTAATAATCCCGATGTTGTGAATAACATCCCTAATTTTACTGAGGTGCCATAACCAAAAGATGGAAAAAATCATGTCAAAGAAGTTAACTGTATGGCGGATACTGCTACATAGCGCCGTACCATTTAAGGGAACGGTTGTATGTGCTTTTCTGGCTTTAGCAGTGACATTATCATGTGATCTAAGTGGTCCTTATATTATCAGGAATTACGTTGATAAGGCGACATCAGGAACGACTGCTGATCAACTTATCATGCTGGCAATCATTTATATTTTTATCGCGTCGATTGGTGTGATCGGTAGTCTGGTGACCAGTTATATGAGCACTAAGGCCGGTTGGGGGATTGCCGATACCATCAGATACAAGCTCTTTCATCATGTGATGACAGTTTTACCGGTATTGGAAATAGAACGAAGATCACAGGGAGAATTGCTGGAAAATATCGAAGGTAATGCTGACATTATAGGAAAAACGATTTCTAAAGCGGGTTTCAAGGCCATTGCTAATTTAGCGATGACACTGGGTACATTGATCATTATATTCAGCGTCATGCCTCAGGCAGGTATTGCTATGGCTATTGTCGTAGTACTGGTGGCATATGTATTAATTCAATTAACCCGGCTTTCTGTTCGTCGTTGGCTAATTGCACGCAATGAAAAAGCCCGAATCTTTGGTTTTATCGGGGATTCATTACATGCTATGGATGATTTACAGCCATTGTCACAGGCGCATTGGCCTGCCATTGCATTTCGTAAGATGCTGTCGGTATTGCTCAAATTTGAACGCAGTGCTTATATTGGCGGCAGAGCGTTCTGGCCAATTACTCAGCTCTTCTTTGCACTGTGTTTCGGTATAGGTTTTGGTTTTGGGCTTCAATTACTTGGTGAGAACAGCTTAAGCATCGGTACATTAACCATGATTTATCTCTACGTTGATAAACTTCGCGAGCCGGTGGAGGATATGTCATCAGAGATAGAGCTGATACAGAAATTATTTGCTGCTTTATCACTGGCGGTGAAAACGTTAAATGAAGGTACGTCAGGTAAATCATCAGATAATTTGTTGCCTGATGGTCCTCTTTCTATCCATTTTAATAATGTTGATTTTAGTTATAATGGGGAAGAAGCACAGGTTTTGCATGGTGTTAATTTTTACGTTGCTCCGGGAAGCAAAATTGGCATTATCGGCAGAACAGGAGCGGGAAAAAGTACCATTCTTAATTTGATGTGTGGATTTGCGCGACCCGACTCAGGAAGAGTAACCATTGGAAATATTGATGTCTCAACAATTAAACCTGAAGAGTTTGCAAAAAAGGTTTCCGTTCTTAGTCAGCGTTCTCATCTGTTTTCTGCAACGCTGCGAGAAAATTTAACACTATTCAGTGATGAAATATCTGACAAGCAAATTTGGGAGGTTCTCCAGGAATTAGATGCGCTTGAATGGGCCAGGGCGTTACCTGACGGCCTTGATACGCAGGTTGGTACTAATGGCCGGATGCTGTCGGAAGGTGAAATTCAGATGATAGCGGGTGCCAGAGTGATGTTGCAGCATTGTTCGCTGGTGATTATTGATGAAGGAACATCTCAACTTGATCCCCGGACTGAAGAGAGTTGGCTGAAATTACTTGAAAAATTAAGCCGCAATCGCACCGTAGTGATGGTCGCACACCGTCTTCACACGCTTTCAGCCGTTGATGAAATCATCATTGTTGATGATGGACGGATTCAACAGCGAATTCCAGAAGCGGAAATCGCAACATTAACGAGCAATCATGGACTCATTGTATGACTATATCCAGTGTATCAACTAAACCCAAAATGTTGCCGGCCTTGATTGACCTCATGAAAAGGTTTGCGCCTCTCTATTTCATCACTATGGTTGTGTGGACACTTATGCACGGTTTTCCTCTATTGGTTGGTTACTTGATCAGCCAGTTACTGGATAGAGCGATGAATGAACCCGCTAACCCTGTGGTCTGGTGGCTGCTTGCCTCTGCGATTGCAACTATGGTCTTGCGATCATTGGTTCTCTTTTTGGGATTAAGCCTGGACTTTACGCTGATCTTTAAAGTCAGTGCTTACCTGAAAGAACGCGTTTTGTGGGGCGTGAGCCATTGTTCCCATAATCAGAGACATACTTTTTCGCAAGGTGATCTTTTGAACCGCATTCGCGATGACAGTGATGAAATTGCGGAATTTTTGAGCTGGACCTCTGATTTTCTCTACCGTGCCTTACTTTTAATTATCGCATTAGTTGTGCTTATCAACACCGACACAATAACCACGCTTGCTCTTATGCCGATGATTGCGGGCCTTTGGATTGGGGCGATACTTAAACGCAAAGTAGGTAATTTACAGGCGAGTAAACGTCAATCCCAGGGAGATATTGCCGGCAAGATTACTGATGTTTTAACGGGCATACGCGATTTGCGTCTTGGCAACAAAATTGAGGGGCAGATTGAAAGATTGTCGCAGAAATTTGTCAGTCGCCGGGCTATTCAAGCCAGACATCAGGTATTTACTGACCTGCTTTCTGGTTTGTTTAAAAATATTGTGATACTTGGAACGTCAGCGGTTTTATTGATAGTCAGTAAACGAATCGTTGATGGCAGTTTTACCGTAGGTAATCTGGCATTATTTTTGACCTACATCGGCTGGATCAGTGAACAGATATTTTTCTTTGGCCGGGCTGTTGCCTATTACAAAAATGCTGATGTGTGTTATGGGCGAATCAAACAGCTTTTGCTAGATAAAAAAGAGACCAAAGAATATGAGCAAGATGGGAAAGTTGAGGCGTTGCATAAGCTGAGTGTTAATCATCTTGCCTGTTCAAATACTCAGTTCCCAGTTTCGTTTGAGGCAACAGCTAATCAGATTATTGGCATTGTTGGTGATATTGGCGCGGGTAAAACTACCTTTTTGCGCTACTTGATTGGCTTGGAAAAATCCAGTTCCGGCAGTGTGCTGTGGAATAACAGAGAAGTGTTGGGGAATGAAAACTGGTGGCGGAATCCACGTATTGGTTATGCCAGAAAGAAAGCGGGTTTTTTTGGTGGAACGGTAAGACAAAACTTAGCATTGGGTGATACGGATATTAACGATGATGTCATGGCACGGGCTTTAGAGGCAGTGGGTTTGATTCCCGGATCATATGAATTGCCCGAAGGGCTTGATACTGTCATTAATTCTGGCAATGCCGGGCAATTGTCTGGTGGTCAGCGTCAGCGTTTGGCTCTGGCCCGGATGCTATGCCGTCCTGCTGACGTTTATATCGTTGATAACTGTGATTCGTCATTAGATGCAGATACGGCCCGTCGTTTGTGGTCTACCTTACCTGAGCGCTGGCCCGGTTTGTGGATTGTTGTTTCACATAATGCCGATCTCCTCGCTAAAGCTGACCATATTGTGACTGTTCAACGGCAGAGGGAATTAGCATAATCCACTTGACATCCACTCCTATTTAAGTTGATGAGTGGGTGTCAATAATGAAATGGTATATATTTTTTCCATATCTGGTGAGAGGGGATTATGAGTAAGTAAGCTATTTCTACTATAAAACTTGAATCAGATCTGAGAGATCACTTCGTGGCGGCTACTGCGGTGAATATGTGAGCATTTGCAATATGGTTGAGTTGGAAGTTTACTCTGCTATATTGTAAATATGAAAAGAGAGGTTGTTATGGTAAAAATCGCTGATTATCCACAAATGAAAAATTGTGCCTGGTATCTGGCTGAGGATACTGAGCTAACTGATCGTGATGCGCTTGCATTTTACGAACGCAATTGGAAATATGTCGAAGAAGATAAGCTTGAACCTCAAGAGCGTCAGCTGATTGAACGACTCATCCATGAACAGGGGCATGGTTTTTTGAATGTCTAATTTTCGTCTTGAGCATCATAACCGTATTGCGAAAGTATTAAGTTCTTTATCACATGGATTTCTTAATGACGCAGATTGCTATTTTGCAGGCGGTACTGCAATAGTTATGATGCTTTCTGAATATAGGGAATCGGTCGATATTGATTTTTTGTGTTCTTCACGTGAAGGTTACAGTAAGCTTCGTTCAGCCCTTTATGGGACAGACTTTTCCCCACTTTTTACATCACCTGTGCCCACCATTGGAGAGATTAAAAAAGATCAATATGGTGTTAGAGGACGCATCAATGTTGATGGTGTTCCTATTAGACTTGAATTTGTTAGTGAATCCCGCCTGGATCTTTCGTTTGGCACCCGTATTCTCGGTGTGCCAACGCTGGGTAAAGTAGATTTATTGGCAGCTAAACTCTTGGCTAACGCTGATCGTGGTCTTGATAAAGCTTCGCAGAGTAAAGATCTCATCGATCTGAGCATGATGCAGTCCGAATGGGGATGCATCCCCGTTGAAGCTTGGAATAAAGCGCGCTCTGCATATGGTATTACAGTGGATAAAGCTTACGATTCTGCCATTCACATGCTGAATAATAATCAAGCTTATTTTGATAAATGCATGAAGGATTTGGTTATTTCTGCTGAAAATCAGGAGAAGATAGTTAATACCTTGAAGTTGGAATTTGTTCCTCCTGAGCTAGATAGTTATTATCACGATTATTAATCTAAGATAGCATTAATATGAAGCGGAGCTAAATGAATTCTAAGTAAATATGGTCAGGTAAAAATTGGTATAGAAAAGCAAACTGCGCTGTTATTTGAGAAAAGACATGCTTGTTAAGAACTTAATTGCCTCATTGGATGGGGAAATACAGGTATTGATAGCTACGTTGCTTGATGAGCAGTGGGAAAGGGCCAGGGAATTGATGAGTGAGCCATTGCGTATGACGGCTGATGACCTGACCTTAACTGCTCTGGTGGACAGCTTGTGTCACTCAGATATTGATATTATCTCCCGGCAGGAAGATGCTTGTCATCTGCGACTAAATACCTTGAATGGAAAGTTCAACCTTTATATTGGGCTGAAAGATCAGCTAATTAGCTCGCTTATGCTGGCTCTGTGTCCGTTACCCGATGTGCATGAAAAATCAGGTATCTTCACCGAAAAAACACTAAGGGCGTTTAATTTTGAAAATGTTCCTGACGGCTTGGTGTGTTTGCCATCCTCCCGAAATACTACAGCGCTTGTACTATTGGTTGCGGGTTCTGGCCCGCATTCGATGGATTATGATATTGGGCCTAATCCACTGTTTCGTATGTTGGCACATGAGTTAAGCCAACATGGTATCGCCAGTGTGCGTTTTGACAAACGTTACTATCGCGCCTGTCAGGGGAATACCGACTCTGAGGCTATCGATCTCAACACAGAGGTTATTGATGATGCCTGCAATATTTTAGCTGGTCTGATGGAACATGCTGAATTCTATAATGTGCCCGTATTCCTTGTCGGGCATAGTTTCGGCGGATATGTCAGCCCGCTAATTGCAAAGAATTTGCGGCAAAGATCAGGCAGAAATATTATGGGTATTGCGATGCTGGCTACGCCTTTTCGTAGTTTATTTCAGGTGATTTTATCCCAGTTACAAGATGCTAATTTGTCCCCGGAATGTACCACCAGCCCAGATACCAGCGGGAAAAACACCACATCCCTTGCAGATTTCCTTGCAGTGCCAGATAGCTATCTCAAGCAGCTTAAGGATTACCACGCATTTACCTGCTTAACCCGCTTGCCCGCAATGCCTCTATTCTTCGCTCAGGGCGATCAGGATTTTCAGGTTCCGCATGATATTGACTTCACAATGTGGAAAACCGCATTGAAAAGCAATAAACAGGTGGAGTTCAAACTCTACACGGGATTAAATCATATTTTGTTGCCCATGACAGGATGTGCTGGTGGCGAGGATTATCTGCAACCAGGGCAGATCCCGGCGCAGGTGATTGCAGATCTTGCTGCATGGATCAGCCACCACTCATCATGAAACGACAGGCTGTGACATTAATCTTTTGCCATCAAATTGACCCAGTCATTTATTGTCGGCCACCGGACCAAATCCGCAAATTTGACTGGATACCCTGCATACTTTAGCCGATCAACCAGCATCAGCATTTTTATCGAGTCGAAACCAATATCAAAAAGATTTTCATCTGCCGGTATTTCCACCGTTTCCGGATGAAGAGCCATGATTTCACGGTGTAGAATTTCATATAAAAGCTGATTTTCCATTGTGTCTCCAAAATTGCATTAAACAAAACAAGCTACAATTCCCTGATCCCTTCGATCGGTGCAGATGCGGCTGCGCGATGTGATGGATAGACACCAAACACCACTGTGATGAAGCATGCCGAGAGGGAAGCCAATAAAAAGGAATAAAAAGAGAAACCAACAGCAATATAAAATAACGATAATATTCTGAAACTCTTCTTAACATTATCGTGCCATATATGCCGATTTGTCCCATAGGTCCTAAAGGAGGCCTTTTGCCCCAGTACGGTTTGGTTAATATCTGCCTCGGAAACTTTTGCATAAACAGTCATATTCTTGAGATCGGCAATCTGCATGAGAACGGGTGTTTGTTGATTAACATTCAGGGTTTGCCTTGGATCAACATGGATTGCGGTCACTACGCCGGCAATAGGTGAATAGATTTGGGCATAACTGAGGCTGACTTCTTCATTACGCAAAATATGTTCATTTTGCTTGATATCAGCTTTGAGGCTTTTAATTCTTGTCTGACTTTTCTTCACGCCGAAAGTGGCTTCATCCAGCAATTGCTGGCTGGTCGGTTGTATAACACCGGCAGCGCCTACTGTCGTGATAATATAACCCAAGGTTCCGGTGATGATTTGTTCTGTTATGACCGCAGGCGTTTCTTGCCGATTGAATTTGTTATAAATCACGGCAAGAAAAACGATCATGGCGGTAATGATAACTACCCATTTCTTTTTTTTAACCAGCACAATCAGCATCCATCTTAGTCGTTGTTATAATTCCGCATCGTCAGGCATTAAGTTATGTTCAACGCTCATGCAATCCAATAAATCAAGTAAAAACAGCCCCATGTTGCTGAGGATATCCTCAGAGAAAATATCGTCGTCGTAGAGCCACTCTAAGCCCATCCCGGTTGATGAATTTACCAGTTCGAGTGCGATATCACCTTTAGGTTTGAGCCCCTTGATTTTTTCTTTTGTGCAATGGGTTTCACCAAGATACAAATCGGTGGAGAATCCTATTTGAGAAGAGAAGTAATAAGCGACTTCCGGCAACTGCATGCCGTGCTGGTGGTGAAGGTGTTGTTTCAAATACGCCAGTGAGATATTTGAATGGGTATTTGCATCCGTCAGGAAATCACGGACATACTTGGATACGTTAATTAATGAGGTTTCCGCAGTAACATAGGGCAGTAGCAATGTTGTTGCAAAGCTGCCGACACCCTCGAATGGCACAGGAGGAACACGGTTGGCGCAAGGGATACCTAGGATAAGTTCATCTTTATTGAGTAATGATCTGATGGTCATCAGAAATGCCCCAATCACGATATGTTCCAGAGTCACCGAGTGTTTCTTTTGCACGCAGGACAGCGTGGTCAATAATTGAGGAGACAACGGCATCGAATAGCGTCGGCCACGAACCCGAATATTAGCCCTTGATGTAATATCTCGTTGTCCGGCAACAGAAAGTACGTTGAGTAATTTTTCTGTCCAAAAATTTAATGTTTCGTCCGACATACGCTGATTAATTACGGTAACTTTTGTTGCTGTCGTTGCGGCAATTCTCGGTGCATTATCTGTATAAGCTAAGGATAATTGTTGTAATACATGAGCAATCGACATTCCATCACAAAATGCATGATGGAAATTTAACAAAAAGTAATGCTTATGCTCTGCTATTTTCAACAACTTAAAACATACCGGTGGGTTGTCCTGTAATGACATCGGCTTGAATGCCATATCATTTAAGATCTTGCGCAATGAAATCTCAATATTGATACCGGTAGTATGAGTCAGATCGATATATTCGAAGGGCAAATTTTCTTCGGTTGCAGATGAGAGGGTTAAAGAGAGTTGCCCATCTGTCATGGTGACTCTTTGGCAGAGAGCAGGGAAACATTGCATGGTATACAGCAAAGCATGGCGTAATTTCTTTAAATCAATATCACCGACCAGATGATAATATAACGGGATATTATGGGCACCTGAATGATTCGAAATAGTATCGATTATCCAATAATATTGGTCGTGTTGTTCTGTCAGGCAGGTGCTATTTTTGTGGGTTAGAACCGGCATCTGCCCCTGTTGAATGACAGATTGCAATAAATAACCCAATCTGGGGGATTGATAGAAATCTTCCAGGCGGATAGAACAATCAAAACATTGCTGGATCTTATTAATGAGCAATAATGCTTTAAGCGAAGTACCACCTGCATCAAAGAAATTCGTATCTTCATCAACAACTCCATCGCTATCGCCAAAGATCTCGCGCCACAATGTAAAAAATATTTCGCGTTTTTCCCCTTTAATCTGCGAAATATTATCTTCTTTATTCAACTTTGTCACAGGAGAGGAATAGTTGGTTAATGCTGATTCGACAATAAAAGGCACCTGTAATTTTGGATAACATCCACGCAGGAATGAGACGATTTCGTGACGTGCAATTGAGTATGAGCCATGAGGGATAAGTATATTGATATACTGATACCCGGTGTCATTCTCTTTTATCGTTAAATGAATTCCATCAATATTAGTTGCCGCTGTAAGTATTTTTTGCATTTCTGCTAGATCGACACGTTTTCCGTCAACTTTATGTTTTTTGTCCAGCCGGCCAACGAAATTTAAATTTCCCTGGGCATCGTAAAACCCACGGTCTCCTGTTAAATAATAAATTTCCCCATCGTTCAACTGTAAGAATTTACTCAAGGTTGATTGATTATCGTTAATATATTCGGTACAGATAGAATCCCCACGAATACATATTTCCCCACTGCTGTCGCTGATGATATTATCAGTTCCATATTCCCGAATGACAATAGAACTATTTGCCAGCGCTTTACCAATAATATTACCGGGTTGGAACTCATCATCTATATTGTGACAGCTTGCGACAACACAACATTCTGTTGGGCCATAAGAGTTAATTAGAGAAATTCCGCATCCTACTTTTTCCAACCAATGGTGGATTGCTTTATCCATTGCCAGATCGCCACCGATGATTGTCATTCTGATGGTCGGTGACAATTCTTTAATCGCTGTATGCAGGAAAAAGACAATTTGATGCCAATAATTCGTAGGAAAGTTAACGACAGTTACCGATTGTGCATGGCAAAATGAAAACAATGAATCAAGCTCAACAATCATATGATCACTGGCTATTGCCAGCGTAGCTCCCTGATAAAAACATCCAAATACCTCCTCAATATAGGCATCAAAAACCGGGGTACTGAAATTAAGAATAACGTCATCTTGTTGAATACCATATCGGGCTGTCATAGCGGCTAAATAAGCATAAAGCCCCTTGAAAGTTATCGGTACCGCTTTCGGTATTCCAGTGGTGCCTGATGTAAAAAAGATATAGGCTTCGTCCTCTTTGGTCGAGGGGAATTTTATGTCATTTTCCAGAGATATTCCTGAAGGGAAAGTGTTCATATCTTCAATAAAGAAAATATTCGTATTATTAATATTGTTCACTTTCTCATAATAGTAATGAGAAGTTATTAATAAAGAAATATTTAACCTTCGCAATATATTACTGATTTCTCCTCGTCCGAATGTCATATTGATTGGAATAAAGCATAATCCCGCAGTATGGATTGCTAATATAGACAATAAGGATTCTATTCCTCTGGGCAATAACACTGCTACCCTTCGGTTTTGCAGCGGATAGGATAATAGCAGCTGTCTGAAAGCTAATAATTTATCATAAAGTTCATGGTAATTAAGATAATGTGTGGAGTTTGTTATGGTTTGATTTCCACAAATTACTGCTTTTTTATCCGGCGATATTGTGGCGATTTGTGCTATTCGGGAAATAATGTTTTCTTTGATGGGGAGGTTAACGACAATATTCTCTGGAGTTTCCATGTCAGATATTATGTTGTCCTTTAGTTTAATTTTTTTATATTTTTCCCAATATGTCCCGACAGTTTCATTGATATTTTCTGTAATGACATTATAGATACATAAATAATCATCAATCAGAGCATCAGCGGCAAAAGTACTGTACAAGCGGCTTCCTGCGTCCAATTCAATTAATGCTGACTTTCCGTCAAAAGAAAACCGGATATTAATTCCATAATCATTTACTGCGCCGGAAGTCATACAACCGCGAATAGCGCGGTTATTTTTCATAATATCATGTTCAATCTCATGCAGTAAATTAACATAAGGGACAGCGGTTAATTTATCTGCCCGATTTATCGCGCTATCATTCAAATCACTTATATCAATACGGCTATGCCTGCTATGCAGACTAATTTGCGACTGCATTTCCGTGAGGATTTGTTTTATCGTTGTTTCTGGTGATAAAGAAACCATAAGAGGTAAGGTATTCATCGCCGGGCGGTAATAACGGTATTCTGCTTTGTCACGTCGGTTAGAGAAAGGTAAGTTAATGATACTTGTTGATAAACGGCCTCGTTTAGTCATTTGCAGGCATAAGGCCAGTATCATCATTAATTTATCATTAAAGGTAAAACCATCGTTGTTTGCGGCAAGCGGTCGGATCACTTTAATTGCTTTCGAGGGAAACAAGCGTTTTCCTGCGTAATCCTCTAATTTGGGAAGTTGGTTGAGGTAATTATTCCAATAGTTTTTGTCGTTGGCATAATGTGCGCTTGCTTTATATTTAACATCGTTAAGATAAGCTTGGTAGGTAAAAACAGGTTCTGATGTTAGGTGAAATAGTTGTTGTTCATAGCAGGACAAAACATCGTGAATCAACTGGCCTATGCCCCAATAATCTGTGGCGACATGATGAGCGATAATTCCCCAAAAGCAGCACCCAGCATCATTAAAATAAAGATAATGCCTGATCGTCACACCATTTTCAGGGGCCAGTGGTTTCGTTGTTCTCTTGTCAAAATCAGCTTTTGCCGCTTGTTCTGCCGCTGGATCTGACAGTTTTATTGATATAACTTCGATCGGTGCAAAGCACTTCTCCTGAAAAATATTGTGCTCAGAAATACGGTAACGTAAGGAAAAACCATCATTGAAGCTATGAATGGTCACAATAGCTTGTTCCAATCTTTCCAGATTAATATTGTCATTGAAGCTGACGAATTCGCCGACATTGAAGACAGACTTATCGTCAGCAACAGTATTAGCAATAGCTAAACGAAGCTGTGTATAGTTCAAAGGCCAATAATTGTCGCTATATTCCATTATCTTGCTGCTCCACGTTATATTTTATCTCGTAGTTCGCCCTTTATTTTTTCGAAAACAGATTCATCTATACATAATCCAATATTGCCTTCTGCACTAAAGCATATTAAAGGGCGTTTACTTACTCGTAGAATGAAATATTTATTTCGTTTCTTGTGATAATATCCCGACGAATAATGGATAATATGTATACCATTGCTGCGATGAAAATCTTCCAGGGAAACGCTTTCTTCCCGGCGCAATGAGGAAATAGTCCATTCGTGTGAATATACTCCGGACTTCATCAATAATTTATCTTTCTTGACAACCGCCTTATTTGCTAGAAGTTGATAGCCCACAAATAAGGCAATGACCACGAAGAGAGTTGTCGTAATGCTTGCTGCCAGCTTATTTGGGTTACTGCTATTAAGCCAATATGGTACAGGCAGAAAAACCAGGGCGATCAGGATGAACATGGCGACGTTCATTAATATGACTTTGAAGTCTGGATTCAATCCCACGATATTGCTCATGCTGCCGCCATTCCTAAAGATAATTCGGTAAAAAGATGAATCACTTCTTTACGCTCTTCGCGTGTCGCCGGCAGATTGATATAACCACATTTTTGCGCGGCAAACAGGCAAGCGGTGATTTCCCTGCGGATAGCTTCTGTGACCAGGGTGTCCACCATCTTTTGGTTGTTATAGAGCCTGGCAAGATGAAGCGAAGCCGTGCCGGTTGAAAGGTCACTGTGATCGATTTTGGGTAAATAATTTGCCATACATACAGTGACGGCGACTTGCACTGCCAGGCTCAAATAGGCTGCTACATTTACTGCCGCCGCTGCATTCACAGCCGCGACGACTCTGGTACCGACAGCCACATTAACCGCAGCAACCACGTTTGCCCCTACGACAAGACGGGCAATTTCGATATTGGTATCGTCTTCATTGTTCAAAGGTTCCAGAATTTCCTTTAACCTGATAAGGGGAGGACTGTTTGTATCTTGAAGTTGGTAGGATTCGATATGTTCTTTAAAATGTGCAACAAGGCTGGCGTCTTGATTAAGATGGTGGTTGATCCGGCTTCTTAGGCTTGAACCTCTTTCGTTTAAACCATAGGCTTTCAGTCGGGAAAATAATTCTTCATAATCATTGGCTTTCACTGCGTTCATCAAATCCTTATCATAAGTGATGAACAATAGTAATTCCTCTGCTGAACCGGGGCTGACAATATTTTTGTCTATGTTGAATTCAGCCAGAACTTTTTCCGGTGATTCCCTGTATTCTAATGCTAAGTTGGGATGCTGTTTTATTGTTTCCCAAAATCGGTTATAGGTGATGATCTCTTCCCAAACTTCAACCGGGAGCTTTGCGTTTGACATCGATAGCCTCAGTTTATTTTCTTCAACCTCTCCTGGAGAGAGCAATGAACGTGGCACGCCAAAGAGTCGATTGCTATCAGCACTGGCATTAACGGTTGGTATGACACTGCCAATAGCTGCTCCGGCTGCTACGCCAATAAATGTACGTCTTTTCATGATTTGTTCCTTTCTAAGTTGACGGAATTCTTTTTTTACTGGGTACTATAAGATGAGTGCTAACTTTTTCTTATTAAATTTCTTCGTTGTTGAAATAATTTCGTATAATAATTATCTGACTAATATTTCTTACTAACGATATTTATTGTAAGTGTATATTGTGATTGCTGTAACAATATTTCGATATTATTCCTAATGTTCAGTGGTGAAGCATAGGGTAATTTACCCTATGCTCTCTATTAAAGGGCAGACGATACTAACTATTAGCTGGATGGTTCCATTTTGCAATATGTTAGCTGATTAAATTTTTATTTTGAGAGTTTAGACTAAATATATCTTATTACAAAATTTGCTTATTTGGAGCCTGTTCACAAAACAGCAGGTGAAAATATTCCTAAAGGAGAAAAAAGTATTTGTTTTCCTTGATTACCACCTCATTCAATAAAAATCACATAGCCGGAAAATAGTGATCATGGCGATATTGATTAGCATAACGTTAAGGCCTGGATTCAATTCTGTCAACGTCTGCTCCCGCGGCTATGCTAATAAACCTACATCGCTTCGTCATTACTCCTTCGTTAAGTTAATGGCATTTTTTTCTGCTGAATAGTAGATCAAATCCAGCCTTTCTTTGGCATTAAATTTCTTCATCACCGGAATAATTTCCCTATGATAATTATCTAATAAATTTCGGCGTATTCCTTCGTCTTTATGCAGATGGGCACAGGCTTGGCAGGGATGAACGATTTTTGCCAGATTAATGTTGCTATCATGTGGACGATATTTTTTTAGAATTTTGTACGGCCCTTCTGTTCGCAACCATACTTTCATAAAGTCTTCTTCCTGTCCCTTGAATAGCTGGGATAAATCGCCTCCCTGTAATCGACCTAGTTTCATCTCAGGGATATGCTCTAATGTCAGCCCACAGCAGGCGGAGATTTCACCGTGTGGTGTCAGTACGATATTTTCAAAGACTTGATCGCACCCTTTTGCCAGCTGTTCATCCCGGTTTGGAACGTCTTTTCGTTTTTCACTGGTGTCATAGAACGGCATCCATGTGTTGCGTTGTAAGTTAACTTTGTTTTGTGCTTTGAGGCGCTTGATGATCGGATGCTGTGTGATTTGTGTCGCAATGGCGGAATCAGCGGTATCCTGTTCCACGGTAATCAGTGTTGTAATATTTTGCCCGGCTAACGCTTCTGCCGCCGCAACTACACTGTCGATGGGTATCCATTCACTGTGATCTTTCCCGGTGCTGATGTTTATTTCTGTGATGCCGGCATCGGTTAAATCTTGGGCGATTCTTTGCGCCTTTTCTCTGTTTTTTCCCCAGTAGCCGTTAGTCACGCAGCGAGTTAATAAGCCGTGATCTGAGGCGAAACGAATCGCTTCAATCAGATCTTTACCTAACAGGAAACACTCGCCACCACTGAAAACGATTAACTTTAGCCCTGGGAAATTGGCCTTTGAGTGTGAAATAAATTGCTTAATTTCATCCAGGTTCAGACGTGCTTTCACTGAGGGATTACATTCAAAACAACATTCTTTGCAAGCGGCATTGCAAGTATATGTTGTGATCACGGTGGCAGTATTCGGATATTGTTCCCAATATCCGCTAGGAAAGCATGGCATAATTTACTCCCTGTTGGATTAAAGGTCAGATGATATTTACTATTATCAGTATTAATTTATTTTGCAATGAATTGGTTAATTAAATTTTTATTTTGAGTGTTTAGGCTAAGTATGAGCTGTTAAAAAAACACGTATTTAGAGATTGCTCACAAAATAAGGAGGTATTTCTAACGGAGGGTAAAATAAATAGTGCGTGACTATCGCTAAAGGTATTGAAATAATCATTTTATCGTTGAAGTATTATATGCTATCTAAGCTGAAATATTTCTATATAGAAAGTCATTTTGATTATTTTAGCCTCACAAGAGGATTTTGTTTATGGCATGCAAGACTATTTTTTGCAATTTTTTGGCAATAATAGCCCTTTAATCACTCAATTAATTTAGGAATATTATTTGCCGAGAGTCTTTTGTAAAGAAAAAATATTTCCATCATAAACTTGTTAATTGTTTGAATTAGTAGGAAAATATCAGCCATTTCTGTGATATAAGGAAAAATTGCCCTGGCCTGATGAGATGAGGCTGCTATTAGGGTATTGAAGTCTATGAGCTATCTTGATTCAACTTTACTTGTGCTGCTGGTGTTGGCGGCGCTGGGTATCATCAGCCACAACATGACCGTCACTCTTGCAATGTTATTCTTGCTGGTTATCCGTGTAACACCACTAAATCAGTTTTTCCCTTGGGTGGAGAAATATGGGTTGACTATTGGTGTACTTATTTTGACTGTGGGGGTGATGGCGCCCATTGCCAGCGGCAAAATTACTGCGCAAGCGGTTCTTCATTCATTTATGAATTGGAAATCGTTACTGGCGATAGCCATAGGGGTATTAGTCTCTTGGCTGGGTAGCCGCGGTGTTTCGTTGATGTCTAATCAGCCTTCTACTGTTGCGGGTTTACTGGTGGGAACCGTACTGGGTGTTGCCTTGTTTAAAGGTGTTCCAGTGGGGCCATTGATTGCTGCCGGGATTTTGTCATTGCTGATTGGTAAATCGTAGTCGTTATGTTGGCAGAACTGGGTGCGACACAAGCGGAGATGCAGCGGCAAGGATTACGTCGCTTGCTAGTGTTGAGTGGAGATCATGATTGGTGTTATCAACAGGCTAATGAGCTACAGCAGAGATTTGCCGGTGATTGGTTATGGATTTCTTATCGCAAAGAGAAAGCCGTGCAGCCAGCAAAAGCGGTCAGCTTATTAGGTCAGGAATATCTGCACGGAATATTTGATGCTACCGAGGGTTTTAATGCGGAAGCGCTGGCGATATTAGCGGGTACATTGAAGGCCGGAAGTTGGTTGGTAATGATGGTTCCATCGTGGTATCAATGGTGTTATCAACCAGATAAGGACAGCATGCGTTGGAATGAACAATTAGACGCTATCCCAACTCCGCACTTTATTCAGCATATTCAGCGGCGACTTATGAACGATCCTCAAGTTTTGTTATGGCGGCAAAATACTTTTCTTCACCTGCCTGAATTTCCGCAATACAGCGAGTGGCAATTGCCTGATGGCAATCCGACCATTAGCCAGCATGCCATTTTAGTGCAACTTTTGCGGGCAAATCAGGGGGTATGGGTAATTACGGCGCCTAGAGGGCGAGGTAAATCGACGCTTGCAGGTATGTTGATGCAGCAATGGCAAGGGAATAATTGCTGGCTGACGGCGCCGGCAAAAGCAACGACTGAAATCATCAGAGGTTATTCGGGTGAAAAAGGGCAATTTTGGGCAGTAGATAATTTGCTGAAATATTGCAGACAAAATCGTGTGTCAGATATTGATTGGTTGCTTATCGATGAAGCCGCAGCGATTCCAATGCCTCAGTTATTTGAGTTGATCAGCTATTTCCCCCGGGTATTATTAACGACAACTGTGCAAGGATATGAAGGTACAGGGCGGGGATTTTTACTTAAATTTTGTGCTGAAATTCCTGATTGTCATATTTTGAATCTGACAGCGCCTGTACGTTGGGCTGAGAATGATCCTCTGGAGAACTGGCTGGAAAACGCTTTATTGTTTGAGGATGCTGTTCCGGCAAACAATTCTGATAAGGCGATCCGTCATCACGTATATTATCAGCAGCAATGGATTAAGCAGCCTGAATTGCTGAAACAGTTTTACGGCATATTAACCAGCGCTCATTATAAAACTTCACCTTTGGATTTACGGCGTCTACTTGACGCCAAAGGAATGCAGTTTATCGCAGCGCTTGGAGATAAGACCTTGACAGGTGCTTTGTGGATGGTTGACGAAGGTGGATTGTCGCCTGAGCTGGCACATGAAGTATGGGCTGGCAGGCGTCGCCCCAGAGGAAATTTGGTCGCTCAATCGTTAGCGGCCCATAGTGGTTTACCTCAGGCGGCAGTCCTGAAATCTCAACGGATTAGCCGGGTTGCCGTACAGGCTAATAACCGCAGACAGGGTATTGCTCAGGGAATGATCGCGTTTCAGCGGGCAAGGGCAGAAGGGCAGGGAATAGATTTTATTTCTGTCAGCTTTGGTTATACCACTGAACTGTGGGCATTATGGCAAAAATGTGGTTTCCAACTGGTACGTATGGGAACCCATTTGGAAGCCAGTAGCGGTTGTTATACCGCAATGGCGATTTTTCCATTGAGTGAACAGGGGATGGCACTTTGTATCCAGGCACAACAACAGCTTGCCCGTGATGCACATTGGCTGGAATCACAGATTGGATTCAGCTTGCCTGTGGATTACCAAACTGACCACCACCTCAATCAGAGTGATTGGCAGACGCTTGCAGGTTTTGCATTTGCTCACCGGCCATTTTCTGCTTCACTACCGGCTTTGCAACGATTGTTACTGAACAGTGATTTGCTGTTGCCCGCATTGAGAAATTATCTCCAGCAGGAGAGGAGTATTGAGCAGTGTGTTACTGAGTTGAAATTAAGCGGATATAAGGCATTAATATTACTCTGGCGGCAAGAAACCGCACAGGCGTTGGCAAGTCTCGACAAGAAATTGGCTATGCATTGGCAAGAATGGACTACTGCTTTTTCTGAGGCCAGTCGTCTTTATCATCCCACTTGTCATTAAAATCCCGGTGAGGAGGAAGCTCTGGTTTATTATCCAGAAATTTTTTAACGTCCAGGCGGCGTAATTCTTTAATGGCATTGAGAAGAACGCCAACCAATAAGACTAAAATAATCCACCAATAATTAGCTAACCATTGCATTGGGTCATCTCCTGCGAACTACTGAGGTAATTCTCAAATATATAAAGCAAGTTAGCTGATAACCAGCCAATACCTGCGATATCATGCTGTTGCCATACATCCAGTAACATCTGTTTAGTCAGCAATTTTTCTAATTGCCCGGATAGTGGCCGGTAACTGATATGCCACGGCTCATAAGCGACACCATCACGCTTACCGACAAAAGGGCGATAAAAACCGAAATGGGCCATATTCTCTGTTAACCAATGTGCCAGTGATTCAAAGTAACCGCCATTTTCATACTCCCAGGGTTCCAGCTGTAATTTCTGGTTTTCCGGCAGCATCGTTGGATCATAAATATCCAGGTCAGTTCCCCAATGATGGCGGCTGGCACCGGGCAGGGCCGACCAGCGGAGAATAGCCTGACAAAGTTCTCCTTCTGTTAATTGGGTGATATCCATTGGTTGGCTGTTTTCATCCAATACCGGGTGTTCGCCACGGAATTTGCCATTCCAAATAGTCTGTTGACGCTGGAAATCACGGAATGTGCTGGCAGGTTGCAGATTCATTCCTGCATTTGCGGCTGCTTGCTGCATGGAAAGAAAAGATTTTGCTGCTTCTGGTTGTAATCGGTGATTACCAGAGAGAGCAATTAAGTGCCCGGTCGCCAGTCCGGTTAACATATTTGCAGTTATCATTGGATGAGTTGCTCCATAACGCGCTGATAAATTCGGCTGAGTTGTTGCAGATCGGCGGCACTGACGGATTCATTAACTTTATGAATTGTTGCGTTGAGTGGCCCCAGTTCGATAACCTGAGCGCCCATCTGAGCAATAAACCGCCCATCTGATGTGCCGCCACTGGTAGATAATTCAGGCTTATAGCCGCAGTAATGGTCTATTGCCTGTACGACGGCATTGACTAACTCGCCTTTGGCGGTCAGGAAAGGCTGGCCTGGCAATATCCATTCAATTGAGTAATTCAGATCGTGATTTTTCAGGATTGTCTCAACCCGCTCACGGATTTGGCTATCGGTCAGTTCCGTACTGAAACGAAAATTGAATTGAACCTGTAAATTCCCAGGGATCACGTTATGACTGCCTGTTCCAGCATGAATATTGGCGATTTGCATACTGGTTGCCGGGAAAAATTCATTTCCTTTGTCCCACTGGGTATTGGCCAGCTCTTGTAAGGCCGGCAGGGCCCGGTGGATTGGGTTATCAGCCAAATGCGGATAGGCAACGTGGCCTTGAATACCCTGTACAGTCAGATTCGCTGTCAGGGAGCCGCGCCGGCCATTTTTCACCGTATCGCCCAAGTGGTGCTGACTGGACGGCTCACCAATCAGACAATAATCCAGCTGTTCATTACGGGACATCAAGGTTTCAACCACTTTAACTGTGCCATGGATGGCTTGTGCTTCTTCATCTGAGGTAATAAGAAAGGCCAGGCGACCATTGTGGTTGGGGTGATTGGCAACAAAGCGTTCAGCCGCGACAATCATGGCAGCCAGCGAGCCTTTCATATCTGCCGCGCCCCGGCCATATAACATGCCATTACGGATAGTCGGCTCAAAAGGGGGGTGCTCCCATTGAGATTCGTCACCCGCAGGGACAACATCAGTATGCCCGGCAAAGGCTAGCGTCGGGCCTGTGCCGCGATAAGCCCAGAAATTGTTTGTGTCGCCGAAAGGCATCCGTTCAATGGTGAAGCCAATGGCTTGCAGACGGGCAATCATAATATCCTGGCAACCTTTATCATCCGGGCTGACAGAGGGGCGTTTTATCAGTTGTTGCGCAAGCTCAATTACAGGACAAGTCATTTTCAGAGAGCCTCAGCAAAAAATTGCTGATATTCATCTGCCTTATAACCCAGCAGGTAGTCACCTTTTGCAGAAATTAACAGTGGACGCTTGATAATAGCCGGTTGTTCCAACATCAACGCTTTCGCCGCATCAGCATTATTGATTGTCGCGCGTTGGTTATCACTCAATTTACGCCAGGTTGTACCACGGGTGTTAATTAATGGTTCCCAGCCAAGTTTATCAATAAATGACTGCAAAAGCGCGGCATCTAATCCATCCACACGATAATCGTGAAACAGGTAAGCGATTTCCTGCTCTTCCAGCCAATGACGGGCTTTCTTCATAGTGTCACAATTCTTGATCCCGTAGAGAGTAAAAACAGGCTGATAAGATTTATCCGACATAATTAAGAGATCCTTGAAAAAAAGAATTTAAATACCTAAATATAATGCTGGAAAATACCTGCTTTTTCTAGATGATGTCCTGATTTTTATTATCTGGGATATCAAAAGGGGGGAACGTAATTCTTATCGGCCTGTCATCATAGCGATAAGAGCCGACCTCCGGCAATAAACCCAAGAGGGCGGCTCAGGAAAAACATTAAGCTACGCCATTTTTCCTGTGTTGCAGATACATAATTGTTGCAGCCAGGCGGGAACGTACGTTTAGTTTTTTTAACAAGTTTCTGATGTGTACTTTCACCGTTTCTTCGGAAATAAAGAGGACATCAGCAACTTCCTTATTGGTCATGCCACTGGAAACTTCTTTTAAGACATCTAATTCACGCTTGGTCAATTCAGATAAAGGATCAACATGTTTATGGCGGTTAGCCAGATGTTGATATATTTTTTCACTAAAGACAGTTTGCCCTCGGGCTGCGTGACGAATACTGCTTAATAGCGAATCTAAATCACTGTCTTTCAATAAATAGCCATTGGCGCCTGCGTCAATGGCTGCGTAAACATCATTCCGGTCATCTGAAACAGATAATACCAGTACATAAGAGTTGATCCCTTTTCTACGAATAGATTTAATCGTATCCACGCCAGAAAGACCATTCATATTGAGATCTATCATAATGACATCAGGTTTCAGTTTGCATGCAATATTTATTGCTTCTTCACCATTATCAGCTTCTGCTGTTACGGTAAGCGCTCGATCGAGCTCTACAATCTGTTTCAAGCCATGGCGAATGAGAGGGTGGTCATCAACTATCATCACTGAATGGTTATACATTTTCCTTCTCCCTAAAAGATTAAAGCCACGAAATGCACGATTAAAAGGCAGTAATGAATGGGTCTGCCCTAAATTAAATTACTGTGAAAAAATTTACTCAAAATCGATTGATTTACAGAATTGATAGCTCTGTAAGTCCAGAAAGCACATCCTGATATAAAAATATAAATAGCGCAAATTAGTTTGATAAGTAAAAAAAGAAGATGAGTGATTTTCAGTAAAAAAATATAACATTGAAGTGTAAAATAATATTGTAAATCAATTTGTTATAAATATATTTATTAAATTTGTTTTCTTTTATAAAATTTATTTTAATTGAATTTATATTGAGGGTTTTTATTGGTTATAATTTTCATAGTTATTATAACTCAAATAATATTATATAAATTATAATGTTTATTTATTGATGTTCCCATACTCAGTCGGTGGTATTGATAGATAAATTCAGTCGTGTTTTTTGTGAGCAAAAAAGTGCTGATTTATGGGTAAAATGCTGTCAATGTTATGATTTAGCACACAGTACCCATTATACTGGTCCCGTTCTTACTCCAGATAATGTATATAAAGGATCCGACGATGGATGAAAAATTAAAACAGAGTGCATTGGATTTTCACCAGTTTCCACAACCAGGGAAAATCACAATTACTCCAACTAAGCCTCTGACAACTCAGCGGGATTTGGCCTTAGCTTATTCACCGGGTGTTGCCGCGCCTTGTCTGGAAATTGCAGAAGATCCATTAGCGGCTTACAAATATACTGCGCGTGGCAATCTTGTGGCTGTGATTTCTAATGGTACTGCGGTTTTAGGGTTGGGGAATATTGGTGCACTGGCAGGTAAGCCAGTGATGGAGGGAAAAGGCGTACTGTTTAAAAAGTTCTCCGGTATTGATGTATTTGATATCGAAGTTGATGAGTCTGATCCTGATAAATTAATTGATATTATTGCGGCACTGGAGCCGACTTTTGGGGGAATTAACCTCGAAGATATCAAAGCACCGGAATGTTTTTATATTGAGAAAAAACTCCGGGAAAAAATGAACATTCCGGTATTCCATGATGACCAGCATGGCACCGCGATTATTTGTACCGCGGCTGTGCTGAATGGCTTGCGGATTATGAAAAAAGAGATTTCAGATGTTCGTCTGGTGGTTTCTGGTGCAGGTGCTGCATCAATTGCCTGTATGAATTTGCTGGTTGCGCTTGGATTAAAACGTGAAAATATCGTGGTATGTGACTCTAAAGGGGTTATTTATCGTGGCCGCGATGAAAATATGGAAGAAACTAAAGCAGCCTATGCGATAGAAGACAATGGCAGCCGTACATTAGGTGATGCTATTCCTGGTGCGGATATTTTCCTTGGATGTTCCGGGCCGGGTGTATTGACTCAGGACATGGTGAAAACCATGGCGAAAGATCCCCTCATCATGGCGTTGGCAAATCCTGAGCCAGAGATTCTGCCACCACTGGCTAAAGAAGTTCGCCCTGATGCTATCATTTGCACTGGTCGTTCTGATTATCCTAATCAGGTTAATAATGTTCTCTGTTTCCCATTCATTTTC
Source organism: Photorhabdus stackebrandtii (assembly GCF_011189495.1). Lineage (NCBI taxonomy): Bacteria > Pseudomonadati > Pseudomonadota > Gammaproteobacteria > Enterobacterales > Morganellaceae > Photorhabdus > Photorhabdus stackebrandtii. Next base: position 62,942 of record NZ_PUJV01000005.1, on the reverse strand, counting down.
CGTGGCGCGCTGGATGTGGGTGCGACAACTATCAATGAAGAGATGAAACTGGCTTGTGTTCACGCTATTGCTGATTTGGCGATGGCCGAGCAGAGTGAAGAAGTGGCTTCTGCCTATAATGATCAGGATCTGTTTTTTGGCCCAGAATATATTATTCCCAAGCCATTTGATCCACGCCTAATTGTTAAAATTGCCCCGGCAGTGGCTAAAGCTGCAATGGATTCTGGCGTGGCAACCCGCCCGATTGAAGATTTTAGTGCGTATATAGAGAAACTGAATGAGTTTGTCTATAAAACAAACTTGTTTATGAAACCTATTTTTTCTCAGGCCAAAAAAACGGAAAAACGGATTGTTTTGGCAGAAGGGGAAGAAGTGCGTGTATTACATGCGACTCAAGAGCTGATCTCTCTTGGATTGGCTTACCCGATCCTGATTGGCCGCCCAAGTGTTATCGAAAGGCGTATCCAGAAACTGGGTCTGCATATTGAAGCGGGTAAAGATTTTGAAGTCGTTAATAATGAGAACGATCCGCGCTTCAAAAAATATTGGCAAGAATATTATCAGATCATGAAACGTCGTGGTGTTTCTGCGGAACAGGCGCGCCGTGCAGTCATTGGTAATCCAACTTTGATTGGGGCAATTATGGTGCTGCGTGGGGAAGCTGATGGCCTGATTTGTGGCACTGTGGGCAGTTACAGTGAACATTATGATGTGGTGAAAAATGTCTTTGGCTTCCGTGATGGGGTTCATACTGCGGGTGCAATGAACGCATTACTCTTGCCAAGTGGTAATACTTTTATCGCTGATACTTATGTCAATAATGATCCAACACCTGAACAGCTGGCTGAGATTACTCTCATGGCCGCAGAAAGTGTTCGCCGTTTTGGTATTGAACCAAAAGTTGCGTTGCTTTCTCATTCAAGTTTTGGTTCGGCGGATTGTCTTTCAGCCCAGAAAATGCGTCGAACGCTGGAATTGGTCAATAAGATGTCACCTTCACTTGAAATTGATGGTGAAATGCATGGTGATGCAGCGTTGGTTGAAAGTATTCGCCGTGACATCATGCCGGATAGCCCACTTAAGGGGGCGGCAAATCTGTTGATTATGCCAAATATGGAATCCGCCCGTATCAGTTATAACCTGCTACGTGTCACCAGTTCTGAAGGGGTTACCGTTGGCCCGGTACTGATGGGCGTTGCAAAACCGGTACATATTCTGACGCCAATTGCTTCTGTACGCCGTATCGTCAATATGGTCGCTTTGGCCGCCGTTGAAGCGCAGACTCATCCGTTGTAATACCAATGGGTTAAACCGGGCCCGGCTCTCTGGAAGGAGCCGGGCCCGGTTATTGTAAATAATTCTTATTATCTATATGATGCGGAAAAATATTATATGGATAACGGACGTTATGACATTTCTCACCTTTGTAAAATCTTTTCTGATTATCTGTGGCTTACTTATCTTATCCGGGTGTGCATCTGTACAACAAAAGCCCACTCCCCAAGTGCTTTCACCCGAACTGACTCAGCAAGGGATGGTTGTCGATCTTAAAACAGGCAACGCTCTTACTCCTGATGAATTGATCAACCAATTGGCATCACATCAGCGGATCATTGTGGGTGAAAAACACGATAACCTACACCATCATCAGATTGAGCTTTGGCTGGTTCAGCAACTTCGTCTTAAAAGAGAACATGGTGCGGTTTTGCTAGAAATGATTAACCCTGATCAGCAGGAAAAAGTGAATAAAGTTAAAAGTTGGTTGCAAACTAAACCTAGTGTGCGTGAAAGCCGTATAAAAGAGTTGCTGGTATGGCACGATGGCTGGCCGTGGCAGTTGTATGGCGGGTTGGTCATGGAGCTTATGCAGCAGCCTTATCCATTACTGTTTGCAAACTTGAGTCGCAGTGAAGTTAAAGCTGCTTGCTGCAACCCACCGGTTCTCCAGGGAGATATTTCCGTCGCCAAAAATGTAAAATCGCGGATTGAAGCGACGATTAAAGAGGCTCATGGTGGTGAAATAACAGCACACCAATTATCTGTTATGACAACTATTCAGCAAATGCGGGATCGCCGAATGGCAGAGCAGCTACTTAAAGCCCCGACGCCTGCCACATTGATTGCGGGTGCATACCATGCAACAAAAATAATGGGTGTTCCTTTACATGTTAAAGATCTGTCACCACAAGAGGATCTGGTGGTGCTGATTATAGCTGAGAAAGGCAATGTATTGGACAGCCAACATGCAGACTATATCTGGTATACACCAGTAAAAAAACCATAGATATTTTAAGTAAATGATGGTCTCTTTCCGGTAGTTAAAGGGACTTGGCACATGGATGTGCGCAAGTTAACGATATATATAAAAATAATTTTCATTAGCATATGAAATTAATTATCATTACTAAATGATAATTAAAATTATGTGCTGTGATCTATGTTGACGCTGACAAATCCCATCTTCAGAACAAGTCCTGTTAACAAAGGGCTTGCTTTTATTATTGCTATTGCTGCTCACTGCATTTGGATTGTGTGGATTATCTGTCAGCCAGAAGAAATCCAGAGTGAACTGATGCCCCCTCCGGCAGTGATGATGGAATTTTCATTATTGACAGAAGCGGTACATCAAGTACAGAAGCAACCTATTGGTCTTGAACAGCAGCTTTCTGTTGCCAGCCGGCAACAGGAAAGTGCGGTTAATGAGATGAAAACACCTGAGCTTATTAAAAATGAGCAGGCTCAAATACTGGTACATAAGCCTAAAAAACAGAAAAAGAACCCGGAAGAGCTGAAGAAAACACCGCCAGTGAAGCGGCAACAAGCAGAAGAAGAGAGTGAAAAGTCTCAGAGTAGTGCAGCCAGGGTAAGCAGTACTGCCACGTCGGCTAATTTGACTTCGCGAGTTGCTGCCTCTTATGACAGTGATTCAAATGCTGTCGTTGATGCGGATGCTTTATGGCGGGCGGAGGTTATCGGGCATTTGAACCGTTATAAACGTTATCCCGAGGATGCACAGAGAAGAAATCGCATCGGCCGGCCTACAGTCAGATTTACCATTAATAAGCAAGGTTATGTCACTAACAGCGATGTAGTCCGTCGTTCAGGCACCCATTCTCTGGACAGGGAAGCGAAGCAAGTTCTGGCGAGAGCACAGCCATTACCGATTCCTCCTGATAGCGTTTTAAAAGGCAGTGAAATTACGATAGAACTACCGATTGATTTTAATTTAACTAATCGAATCTTTTAGCGACTTAAGGACAGCAGATATGTTAAGGCAGCAAGCGCGGTTTGCCCTGAAAACTAAAGGGCTGTTATTGACGTTTTTATTGAGCGGCTGGTTGAACTCTGCCGCCGCAGAGGGAGAAATTATGCTACCAAAGGCAATGAAACAACCACATCAGATGACGATTCATGGTGATACCCGTACAGATGATTATTACTGGATGCGGGATGATAATCGCAAGGATCAAAAAATCATTGATTATCTGACAGCCGAAAATAAATATACCGAACAGATACTGAAACCCGGAGAGCAACTGCGGGATACATTATATGAAGAAATGGTCGGCAGGATGAAGCAGGATGATCAGTCTGTACCCTATACTTATAACGGGTATATTTATCGTACCGTCTATGAAGCGGGAAAAGATTTCCCGATTTATCAGCGTAAACCTGTTGATGGTTCATCAGATTGGCAGGTTCTGGTTGATGGTAATGAAAGAGCTAAAGGTCACGAATATTATCAGCTGAGTAATTTTGCGATCTCTCTGGATAATAAACGTATTGCAATTGCTGAAGATACTCAGGGGCGCCGTAATTATCAAATCTCTTTTAAAGACATTACTGATAACCAATGGAATAATGATGTAATAGAAAATACCTCGGGCAACATTGTTTGGGCAAATGATAGTAATACACTGTTTTATGTTCGCAGGCATTTACAGACTTTATTGCCATATCAGGTATTTCGTCACCAATATGGTACAAATACTACCGAAGATCAGAAAATATATCAGGAAGAAGATGAGCGTTTTTATTTAGGCATAGATAAAAGTTCCTCTCGTGATTATATTATGTTGTCGATAACCAGTAATTCGACTTCTGAATATTTGCTGATTGACGCGAATAAACCACAAGCTGAACTCCAGGTGTTTTCTCCCCGTCAGGAAGGCCGGGAATATTATATTGACCATTTCCGTGGCCATTTTTACATTCGCTCAAATCATGAAAGCGAAACTTATGGGCTTTATCAAACTGATGCCATAAATACGCCGTGGAAAACAGTGATTGCTCCGCAACAGGAGACGGATCTTGAAGATTTTGCACTGTTTAATAACGGGTTGGTCGTTCAGGAGCGAACGAAAGGATTGCCGACAATTCGTCAGATTAATTGGGAAACCGATCAGGAAAAACAGATTAAGTTTGATGATCCAAGTTATATGGCATGGATTGATTACAACCCTGAACCTGATACCGACGTTGTGCGTTATGGTTATTCATCCATGACAACACCAAGCTCAACATTCCAATGGAATATGAAAACCGGTGAGCGGGAATTACTTAAACAGCAGGAAGTCAAAGGCTTCGATAAACATCATTATGAGAGTCAGCGTATTTGGGTGAAAGCCCGTGATGGCGTGGAAGTTCCTGTTTCTTTGGTTTATCGTAAGTCACTGTTCAAAAAAGGCGAGAATCCGATCCTGATATATGGTTATGGGGCTTATGGTATCAGTATGGATCCTTCATTCAGTTCACCACGATTGAGTTTATTAGATCGGGGTTTTGTTTACGCGCTGGTACATGTGCGTGGTGGCGGTGAATTGGGTAAAAAATGGTATTTGCAAGGTAAAGTCGAAAATAAAATGAATAGTTTTACTGACTTTATTGATGTGACCAAAGCACTGATTGCTCAGAAATATGGTGACAGCAAACGGGTTTATGCTATGGGAGGCAGTGCCGGTGGTTTGCTGATGGGTACGGTGATTAATCAGGCTCCGGAATTATATCGTGGTGTGGTTGCTCAGGTGCCATTTGTTGATGCGGTTACCACCATGCTTGATCCTTCTATTCCATTGACAGTAGGAGAATATGAAGAGTGGGGTAACCCGGAAAATAAAGAAGATTATCTTCGGATTAAATCATATAGCCCGTATGACAATATAAAGCATCAGCGCTATCCAAACTTATTAATCACAAGTGGATTTCATGATTCACAGGTTCAATATTGGGAACCGACTAAATGGGTAGCAAAATTACGGGATATGAAAAAAGGTGACTCTGTTTTATTATTGGAAACTAATATGAGTGCCGGGCATGGAGGTAAATCAGGCCGCTTTAACCGACTGAAAGATACTGCACTGGATTACAGTTTTATTTTGATGCTGGATGATGCTAACAAGTATTTTCCACAATTAAAAGATAACTGAAATAAATTATAAATATAAGTTTCTATTAAAAGCACTGATAATTATTTATCAGTGCTAAATATTTCTATTGTTTTTTTGAAAACGGGATGTAAGCAAATATTTATTTGTATGCAATTGGGATGATTGAAATGAAAATAATGACAAAAATAGCAGGGGCCAGCGTTGTTTTTATTGGGCTTCAAGGACTTGCGTATGGTGAGGAAAAGCAAGAGGGGAAATCAGATAAGGTGCTGAAATTCAGTAGCCTTAAGGTTTCAGGCTCACAGGATAATGCTGAAGTGCGGGCAATGGAAAAACCCGGCTCTTACAGTTCTAAAGGCGAAGATACTAAACTTCAGTCAGTGGATAGTATATTGCGCAGTATGCCGGGAACCTATACGCAAATAGATCCTGGGCAGGGAACGGTGAGTGTGAATATTCGCGGATTAAGTGGCTTTGGCCGAGTCAATATGATGGTTGATGGTGTTAGCCAGAGTTTTTACGGAACATCGCCGACCAGTCCAGCTCACGGTACTACTTATAACCAATTTGGTGCAATAATTGATCCTAATTTTATTGTGGGAGTTGATGTTAACCGTGGTCAATCTGATGGTTCAGATAGCGTTAATGCATTAGTGGGTAGTGCTAATTTCCGCACAATTGGTGTAGATGATGTGATATTTGCGGGGAATCCGTTGGGAGTACGCACAAAAGCAACTTATGGCAATAATGGCATTGGTCATAATGGCATGATAGCAGTTGCGGGTAAAACATCGGCTTTCAGTTCTGAAGGTTCAATAGGTGTTATGCTGGCTGTCAGCGGACATTCAATTGATGCTCATTATAAGAATGGCGATGGAGTATTAAGCGATGAGTTTGCTACAAATGAATCATTTAAGCAAAAACCCAATTCGCAATTAATTAAAATAAATATTAAACCGAGCGACTTTCATAATATGGAGCTCAGTGGGCGGAATTATCATAATAAATTTACCCGCCGTCATATTGATAGTCGGGATATTTACCTAAAATACAATTACACACCATTCAGCGAATGGGTTGATATAAAATTACTGGCCAGCACCAGTGAGGGGACTCAACGCTACGAAGGTGATTCACTTTATAGGTTGCTGAATAGCAATGCTAAAAACAAATCAGATGCAATAGATATCAGTAATATCAGCCATTTTGGCTGTGGTAATACAGATTTTAAACTAACATTCGGCAGTAAATTGATGAGAACCGAATATAGCAAGGCAACGGATAGTGTTTATTCTGGTAAAGGTCAAGATGAAGAAGAAAGGAAAAAATATGAAAAAACGAATAGTGAAGCAAAAGAAAATAATGTTTTTGCACCAAGTGGTAAACAAGATATTACCAGTATTTATGGCGGGCTGAAAATTAGTCGTGGAATTTATCAGGCAGACATTTCGTTTAATTATATGAACTACAGTGTCAAAGGTCAAAAACCGGCTTGTGATCTGCGGATCCCTTGTTTCCCGCAGGGAGAAACTGAACTGGATTTGAAAGAACATGGATTTAATCCAGGTGTTTTACTCTCAGCAGAAATTATTCCTGAATTCCAGCCATTCGTCAGTTATGCCCGTTCAATGAGAGCGCCAAATATTCAGGAAACTTTCTATAGTAATGAAGGTGGTGGATCCATGAACCCATTTTTGAAGGGAGAGACATCAGACACTTATCAAATTGGCTTTAACAGTTTCCGCCCAGACTTGATTGTAAAAGGGGATACTTTCCGCCTGAAAGCTGCCTGGTATCAATCTAAAATAAAAGATTATATTCTCAGTGATATCTGGATTATCTGTGGCAATAGGAAAACATGTAGAGCTGATAGTTCAACAGACTACGACAAAGTCGATCCTAACATCAAAATGTATATCTATCACAATAGTCTGACGCCGGTAAAAGTAAGCGGGTATGAAGTTGCTGCTGATTATGATGCGGGTATGTTTTATAGCAAATTGGCTTATAGCCGGCAAAAAACGCATCAGCCAACTTCTGCCGCTACAGCGCATTTTGGTGCTGATCCTGTGTCACAATTGCCTGATAGTTTTATGACTCTGGATACCGGTGTCCGTTTATTTGATGAGAAAGTCCGTGTTGGTGCGATTGTTAAATATACTGGTGATTCTCATAGGATGGACCCAGATCAATATAATATTGATGATGACGGGCGGGTTATATTGCAAAAAGAGCCAAAAATACCAACGATAATCGATCTTTATAGCGATTATCAGATAAATAAAAACGTACTGTTGAAGTTTTCAGTGCAGAACTTGGCAAACAAAAATTATTCGGAAGCACTTAATCGCGCAAATTCGTCTCCATTAATGATTGAGCAAACTTCGTCTATGCAAACAGCCAGAGGGCGTACTTATATTGCAGGAGCAGAAATCCGTTTCTGATATAAAATAAGTGGCAAGGAATGCCACTATTTCTGACTTGCTGGTCGTTTTTTACGTTCTTTCTTAATTTTAATTACTTCACTCTCAATCCATCCATCTTGTAACCGGGTTATCAAAGCATCACCAACATGGACTTGTTTGGTTTGTTTCAGTAATTTTCCATCAGGGGTTTCGCTGATGTTGTAACCACGGGCCAGTGTTGCCAGTGGGCTGACGGCTTCCATTCGTGAGCAGGAAACGGCAAATTTTTCTCTGGAACGGCTGATTTGTCGTTCGATCGCTTGTTTTAGCCGAAAATCTTGTTGCTGAATTTGTTGGCTATACTGGCGGATCTGCTGACTGGGTTCTGAATACCAGAGGCGTTGTTGCAATTTCTCATAAGTTAGATCGTTTTTCCGCAAATGCCGTTGCAGGCTATCAGCCAGTCGCTGGCGTAAACTGAGCAGTAAGTTTTGCTGACGAGCCAGCCGTAAATGAGGGTGTTGTTGTTGTAAACGGTGAGATAGCAGGCTGAAAACCTGTTGTTTTTGTGCAAAAAAGTAATCCATCGCCATTTCCAGTCGCTGTTGTTGCGACTGGATTTGACGTAACAATTCGAGCTGATTACGGCTGACCAATTCAGCGGCCGCTGATGGTGTCGGGGCCCGCAAATCTGCCACGAAATCAGCAATGGTAACATCCGTTTCATGGCCTACTGCACTGACTATCGGAATATCACTGTGAAAAATTGCTCTGGCGACACGTTCATCATTGAAACTCCATAAATCTTCTAATGAGCCACCACCGCGGCCGACGATCAATACATCACATTCCTGCCTTTCATTAGCTAATTCGATTGCCCGAATAATCTGTAACGGTGCTTCTGTCCCTTGAACGGCTGTCGGATAAATAATAATTGGCAGTGATGGATCACGGCGCTGCAAAATATTCAGAATATCATGCAGGGCAGCGCCATTGGTTGATGTAATCACCCCTAATTGTTGAGCAGGAGAGGGAAGAGGTTTCTTATGACTCTGATCAAATAATCCTTCGTCACTGAGTTTCTGTTTCAATAATTCAAACTGTTGCTGTAACAGGCCATCACCGGCGGGTTGCATACTTTCAACAATAAGCTGATAGTCCCCCCTGGGTTCATAAAGCGTAATCGCCGCGCGAACTAAAACCTGCTGACCATTTTGTGGCTTGAATGTCACCCGTTGATTACTACTGCGAAACATTGCGGCCCGCACCTGAGCGCGCTCATCTTTCAGGGTGAAATACCAGTGGCCGGAGGAGGGTTGAGAAAAATTCGATATTTCAGCACTTAGCCAAATTCTGCCCATTTCCATTTCGAGCAGTTGACGGACAGTCTGATTGAGGCGACTGACAGAAAAAATTCCAGTGTTAGAAGGTAGTGACATGTGAGCCAGATCAAATTCCAAAACAAGGGTTTAATTCACCGATACTAACGTCCGTTATGAAGTAAGCAAGAAATTTTTTAATAAAATGCTGGAGGCAACCGATTACGTTCTGTATAATGCCGCGGCAATATTTTATTCCTTAAATTGTCCGCAGCCTGGTGAGATATTGCTTATGTTACGAATTAAAAAAGAAGCTTTAACCTTTGACGATGTTTTGTTAATTCCTGCCCACTCTTCTGTTCTGCCTAACACTGCTGATCTGTCTACTCGACTGACTTCCACTATTCGTCTGAATGTTCCTATGCTGTCTGCGGCGATGGATACCGTAACTGAATCCGGCTTGGCTATCGCGCTGGCTCAGGAAGGCGGAATTGGTTTTATTCATAAAAATATGTCTATTGAGCGCCAGGCAGAAGAAGTTAGCCGGGTGAAAAAACATGAGAGTGGTGTTGTGACAAATCCCGTCACGGTGGCTCCTAAGACAACGCTGCGTGAAGTTCAGGCACTGACAGAGCGTAATGGTTTTGCTGGCTATCCTGTTGTAACGGAAGGAAATGAGTTGGTTGGTATTATTACGGGTCGTGACGTACGTTTCGTTACCGATCTGGATCAGCCGGTTACTGCGGTAATGACACCCAAAGAGCGTCTGGTAACGGTAAAAGAAGGTGAAGCCCGTGATGTTGTGTTGCAGAAAATGCACGAAAAACGAGTTGAGAAAGCGCTGGTGGTTGATGAAGACTTTCACCTGCTTGGCATGATCACGGTTAAGGATTTCCAGAAAGCGGAACGTAAACCTAATGCCTGTAAGGATAAGCATGGACGTTTACGCGTTGGGGCCGCAGTTGGTGCGGGTGCCGGTAATGAAGAGCGCGTTGATGCGTTGGTTGCCGCGGGTATTGATGTTCTGCTGATTGATTCATCACACGGTCATTCTGAAGGTGTATTGCTGCGTATTCGTGAAACCCGCGCTAAATACCCAAATCTACAGATTATTGGCGGTAACGTGGCGACGGGAGAAGGTGCAAAAGCGTTGGTAGCGGCTGGAGTCAATGCGGTTAAAGTCGGAATTGGCCCTGGTTCTATATGTACTACCCGTATTGTGACGGGTGTCGGTGTGCCGCAAATTACCGCTATTTCTGATGCAGTTGAAGCGCTGGAAGGCACAGGTATTCCGGTTATTGCTGATGGTGGTATTCGTTTCTCCGGTGATATTGCAAAAGCGATTGCCGCAGGGGCCTCCTGTGTCATGGTCGGTTCCATGTTGGCAGGAACGGAAGAATCCCCAGGAGAAATCGAGTTGTTCCAGGGGCGTTCATTTAAATCTTATCGTGGAATGGGTTCTCTGGGCGCGATGTCTAAAGGTTCTTCCGATCGCTATTTCCAAACTGATAATGCCGCAGACAAACTGGTACCGGAAGGCATTGAGGGGCGTGTTGCCTATAAGGGGTTGCTGAAAAACATTATCCATCAGCAAATGGGAGGCCTGCGTTCCTGTATGGGGCTGACCGGCTGTGCAACTATTGATGAATTGAGAACCAAAGCCGAATTTGTTCGCATTAGTGGTGCGGGTATTCAGGAAAGCCACGTTCACGATGTTACCATTACCAAAGAGTCGCCAAACTACCGGTTAGGTCTGTAATTCATATTTATTGTGGCTCCTGTAGGAGCCACCTATCTTCTTAGTTCTTATTCACTTGTTTTTTGGAATTCGCCGCACATGACAACAAATATCCATCAGCACCGTATTCTTATCCTTGATTTTGGTTCGCAATATACTCAGTTGATTGCTCGCCGGATCCGTGAAATCGGAGTTTACTGTGAACTTTGGGCATGGGATGTAACGGAAGAACAAATCCGCGAATTTAACCCAAGCGGTATTATTCTTTCTGGTGGCCCGGAAAGTACTACGGAGCAGGGAAGTCCGCGTGCACCTGAATATGTTTTTGATGCCAATATTCCTGTACTGGGTGTCTGCTATGGCATGCAAACTATGTCGATGCAATGCGGTGGTCAGGTAGAAAGTTCTACTGAACGTGAATTTGGTTATGCTCAGGTTGAAATTAAAGCGGAAAGTGCATTGCTTCGTGGTATCCAGGATTCGTTGAATGAGCAGGGTAAACCGTTACTGGATGTATGGATGAGTCATGGTGATAAAGTCACTGCAATCCCGGCGGATTTTATCACTATTGCCAGCACTGATACCTGCCCGTTTGCCATTATCGCGAATGAAGAAAAACGTTTTTATGGTGTACAGTTCCATCCGGAAGTCACCCATACCCATCAAGGGCAACGCATACTGGAACGTTTTGTATTGGATATTTGCCAATGTGAAGCTCTGTGGACTCCGGCTTCTATTATTGAAGATGCGGTTATACGTCTGCGTGAACAGATTGGTGATGATCACGTTATTTTGGGGTTGTCCGGTGGTGTTGATTCCTCTGTTACCGCGTTATTACTGCATCGTGCAATTGGTAAACGCTTGACTTGTGTATTTGTCGATAACGGTTTACTGCGTTTGAATGAAGCCGATCAAGTGATGGAAATGTTTGCCGGTAAATTTGGGCTGAATATCGTCCATGTTCCTGCAGAAGATCGCTTCCTTACTGCATTGGCTGGCATCAATGATCCGGAAGAAAAACGCAAAACCATTGGCCGTGTGTTTATTGAAGTGTTTGATCAAGAGGCAAGTAAACAGACTCAGGTTAAATGGTTGGCACAGGGCACTATTTACCCGGATGTGATTGAATCAGCGGCCTCTGCGACAGGTAAAGCACACGTCATCAAATCTCACCATAACGTAGGTGGTTTGCCGGAAGAGATGAAACTGGGTCTGGTGGAACCTCTGAAAGAGTTGTTCAAAGATGAAGTTCGCAAGATTGGCCTGGAGCTGGGATTGCCTTATGACATGCTGAACCGCCATCCATTCCCAGGTCCTGGTCTGGGGGTTCGTGTCTTGGGTGAAGTGAAGAAAGAGTACTGTGATCTGCTGCGTCGTGCGGATGCTATCTTTATTGAAGAACTGCACAAAGCTGATTTATACAATAAGGTAAGCCAGGCATTTACTGTATTCCTGCCGGTTCGTTCTGTGGGTGTTATGGGGGATGGCCGTAAATATGACTGGGTTGTCTCTTTACGTGCAGTAGAAACAGTCGATTTCATGACTGCACATTGGGCGCATTTACCTTATGATTTCCTTGGCCGGGTTTCTAACCGGATCATCAATGAAGTCAATGGAATTTCAAGAGTTGTATATGATGTCAGCGGTAAACCGCCTGCGACGATTGAGTGGGAATAAGTCTACAGAGTCTATAAACATTTGCTGAAGCCTAAAAACACCAATAAAACCAAAGATTTTTTTGGTGTTTTTATTGATGATATCTACCGAGCTCGAACTGTATCCATCCGCTGGATATAATTTAGATTGGATTGAAAAGGCTTTAGCTCATGAGCAACGTGGTGTCAGAGAGGCCTTACTTTTTAGACTTGGTTTTTTCAGCTTTATTTTGTCTAAAATCTGGACTGGATTTAGTGACAACAAACGGGCCATATATACAAACTCCACGACATCTAGTCTTCTTTCACCGTTTTCAATTTTGGCAATAAATGATTGAGGACGGCCGAATGCTCGCGCCAGTTTTTCCTGCGTAATACCTTTTTCCAAGCGTGTTTCGCGTAATACTCGGATAACGTACTGATATTCCTCTGAGTAAACCGAGCTCATTTGCTTTGCCTTAATAAAAAATTCCAAGATAGAGTATCTCTCATCTGCAAGAATATCCAGAATAGGAAAAAAAGAAACTTCATTAGCTACATTATCAAGAAAATCAGGTTTGGAATTTTCGTGGTGGCGATAAAAGCAGACAAGGTAAAGATGTTAAACTGGCTTTACAATTAGCTCGTAGTTGGGAGGAACAATATGATGAATGAACAGTTTACCCGTTGGGATTCAGCAGAATACTTGAAAACCGAAGCGGATATGGCCTCGTATTTGAATGCCTGTATTGAAGAAGCGGGTGATGATCCTGCTTTTATTGCGCGTGCGCGTGGTATGACTCAGGTGGCAAAAAATGCCGGTCTGTCTCGTGAGAGTTTATACCGGGCGTTATCTGGTGACGGCAACCCTGAGTTTGGTACTATTTGGAGAGCATAAAAAAGTCTGGGGCACTTGAGTTGTTTGGTTGTAAAATGGGTAATTCTGTAGTGGTCTAATAAAACCGGACTATGACCCATGAATACTTATACCGTTAAGTGGCTCTCCTCCATGTCAACCTTTTGGTTTGGCGACGCTTTAGGTTGCTAGGTGAAACTTCTTTAACTGTTTTGCTGCAATAAGTACCCCAAGGTTCTTATGCTCTCATCTAAGTCTTTCAAGAAGCAGGATACTTGATTGTTTTTCCGTCATCCATCATACTTATGCGCATACCTTTGCGTATAGGAGTAAACACCATGAATACCGTTACCTCTTCCCGTAACAGCACCAAAAGAAGCACCAACGTGTACCTGACGGCCTCACTGGTCGATAAAGCCCGTAGTATGGACATGAATCTCTCAGCAACGCTAGATATCCTTTTGGCGCAGGCTATAGAAGCTAAAAAGGATGAGAGAGAGAAAGAGAAAGAAGATATGCAGGCGATGAACATATTCATGGCGAAAGCTGGAATGCTTACAGACGATGAATTTTTCGGGAGCCTGTAATGCCGCAGCAATTTGATGTGTATCGTAATCCATCGGCCAAAACAAACAGGCTTTGGCCGTTTTACCTTATTATCCAGAATGATTATTTTGATGATTTAACAACAAGGGTTATTGTTCCTCTGGTATCTAAAAATGACATTAGCCTCAACCAGAAAAGAATCACCCCTCAGGTGGTTATTAATAATAACACTTATTATATATTTACACCGGCAATAACGTTTCTGGATGCAAAAAAAATCAACAAATCAGATTTTGTATGCAACGTAGCCTCATCCAGAAATGAAATTATCTCAGCCCTCGATGCCATCATAACGAACACCTGAACCCGCAAAGAGAAGAAAGATAACTAGAACCGTCAGACCCCTTCGTGCGGAGAGCATAAAATCTGTGGGGTACTTGATTTATTTTATATACGATTGTGGATTTCTATTCAAAACATAAATAATTAAAATCGTTGTTACAGTACCGCTTCCGATAATGCTTGCTAACCAATTATGTCCATTTAATCCTAATACTAAAGCAATAAATAGAGAGGTGAAAGTCAGTAACAGTCCACAATTTTGCCCTCTTATACCTTGTTTTATTGTTTGTTCTAAGGCAATTTTTTCCATTTCATGCCTATGCTTCTGTTGTTGCTCGATCAAGATTAAGAATCTATCAGTGGCTCCCTTTGTATATCGTTCATAAATAGTTAATATTTCCGAATCAGGAAGCTGGTAATATAATGGGTTGATATCACTTGGATAGATTTGTTTATCTATTTTCGGGTGTTTTTTGTTTATTCTTTTGGTCATATATCGTCTCTTTCCCTGTAGATAATATAACTTCATCATTGAATTGCCTCAGTACAACAGCAAAATCCGCGCGGACTTTATCCAGATCATCAGATAAAGTATCAACATCACTTTTTGATGGAATAAGATCAAAATAATTTTTATTCGGCATAATATCGAATCTTGGTGAAATAGATCTTAATTTATTAAAATATTGTATAAAAATGTTCATTCTATTACCTGTATTATTAGCTGTTTATGTTAGTTGAATCACTTATTAATAACGGGTGTTTTCTTGATTTTTGATTGGGAAATAATACCTGATAAATATATTTATTCCACAAAAATATTGCGAGCTGGCTCAAAGATAATGCTGAAAATAGTGGAATGTAATTTCATTTAAAATAATGATTAATCGCTTATATAGAACTATTAAGTAGTATGATTTACGATGAAAAGTATCAGAATATGCTATAGTATCCGCTGATTTTTACTTATTTTTTGGGAATCATATGTCTTATCAATGCCCCTTATGTCATCAACCTTTATTGCTAACCCGGCAGCAATGGCGCTGTGAAAATAATCATCAGTTTGATTGTGCTAAAGAAGGGTATGTCAATCTGATGCCCGTTCAGTATAAAAGATCCAAAGAGCCAGGAGACAGCCCGGAGATGATGCAATCAAGAAGGGCATTTTTGGATTCAGGATATTATCAGCCATTACAACAACGGGTTTCAGAACTGCTGGAAAAGTATCTGCCAGAAAATGCAGATAGTTTGCTGGATATAGGATGCGGTGAAGGTTACTACACTGCCGCGGTTGAAGAACGGTTAAGTAAGGGGCGTAATCTTAACATCTATGGGTTAGATGTCGCTAAGATCGCTGTGCGTTATGGCGCTAAACGCTATCCTTCAGTCAGTTTCTGTGTCGCGTCAAGTCATCGTTTACCATTTGCCGATAAGTCTCTTGCTGGGGTGTTGCGAATTTATGCACCTTGCAAAGTAGAAGAGTTGGTAAGGGTGATTAAGTTACAAGGAATTGTTCTGACAGTGACTCCTGGTCCTCGACATCTTTATCAGCTCAAGGAGTTGATTTATCAAAATATTCATCTTCATCCATTGAAGACAGAACAATTGGCAGGATTTGAATTGATAATAGATGAGTCATTATCTTATTCAATGAAATTAGATGGAATACAAGCGTGTCATTTATTACAGATGACGCCATTTGCCTGGCGGGCAACTGAAACGATGAAAAAAGAACTAGCAAATAAGGCGCTGTTTGAATGCGAAACTGATTTTATATTGAGGGTTTATCAACGCCTTAGGTAATTAGAATTTCAGCCCAAAATACAGTTCTTGAGAGATTAATATTTTGGGCTGAAGATGTTATTTCGCGTACATAAACAATTCGAGATGCTCAAATAAGATATTGAAACCAATCGCAATCAGAATAAACCCACCGATAAATTCAGCGCGTTTGCCCAACAGCGGGCCAATATAGCGACCGATTAACATCCCCAATGTTGCCATAACCATTGTCATCATACCGATAGCCATAGCAGTATGCACAATATTGACCTGGAGAAAAGCGAGCCCGATACCGATTGCCATTGCATCCAGGCTGGTAGCAATGGCTGTTGTTATTAGCACGATTGAGTTGTGGCGACAGGGTGATTCGCACTCTTGTTCTTGATTCGCTTTAAAACTCATTGTAATCATTCTACAGCCCAGAATAAATAACAGAGTGAAAGCAACCCAGTGATCCCACGCCATAATATATTGGCTGGCATAAAGCCCGATATACCAGCCAATCAGTGGGGTACAGGCTTCTACCAGGCCAAATATCAAACCAGTACGGATTGCTTCACGAAAATGTGGTTTATGTAGTGCGGCCCCTTTACAAACTGCAACAGTAAAGGCATCCATTGAGAGTGCTAAAGCTAAGATAAGGGTTGCGTACATATTCATTAAAATAACCTCGGTTGGGTGTTTCCATATACATATAATCCACCCCCAACCAATGATGGTGTTATATGCTATGGTCTTGCCAACCGAAATAAGGCTGCCCGCACCACGTTTTACTTTTAAACGAGCGTGTTGATACGAGCTTTTCAGAAAAATTGACTAAGCTAATTCTCTGAAACAGGCTACTCCCCATGACTCTTTAAAAGATAGCATAATAACTCAAAAAGGGAAAATAATATTATTTTTAGGATTGAGGTGTGATGTCGATAATAGTTATCATTATCTATTGATGTGGTAAAGATAGGGTAAAAATAAAAGTCAGCATCAGGCTGACTGTTTATTATTTTTTTATATATTATTAATGTTTATCTATCTGTTTTCGATGAGAAATTTATAAATCTTTTCCAAATCATCAAGTTGGCTTACTGAGAGATATAACTTCTTATTTTCTAAGCCAATAACTAAGATACCATCTTCAGATAAATTTATGGTTTTTATCCGATCATAGGAAATAAATGTGTTTGCATAGAAGAAACCGTTATTTTTAAATAACAATTTAGGTGAGCGTATATAGGCAATATAAATAGTCACCAGGATAGTAAATAACAATAAATATGTGGTTAAACGGCTGCCATAAGCCGTGATGTTATTATAAACAACAATAAGTATCAGGATAATAAAGATGAGAGCATCAATTTTGTGCTTTCTTTTTAGCTTTATTTGTAAGTAAGTTTTCCCTTTTAGCAGATTAACCACAAATTCATCATAGACAGCGAAAGCCAGCATGAATACGATTAAACCAACTAATACCATATCATTAAGGCTCATTCTTTAATCCCTGTATTGCTGTAAAAAAGAAAATGCGGGGAGGAATTCCTCCCTCCCCGAATGATTAATTATAGACCGAGGAAACCAAATCTGGCACCAATAATCCCCAGAATAAAGAAGCCAATAATAATCCACAGGGCATTGACTTTATTCCGTAATAGCCACATACAGGCAAATGTCAGTAAAAGTGGGACCAGGCCCGGCATCAACTGATCGAGGATATTCTGAACTGTGGTTATTGTATTTTCACCTGTTTGCTGGTTAGGAATTTCTGATACAACCAGCGGGATATTGACTTTTGTCCATTTATTAACTAATGCCCCCATGACAAACAGGCCAAGAATTGACGCCCCTTCCGTCATTTTTTGCAGGAAACCACCACCCATATCCTGAACGATATCAATCCCTTTCTTATAGCCATAAGAGATACCTGAATAAAGAACCAACAGGCGTACCAGGTTAAATAAGAAGAAGAACAGCACAGGCCCAAGCCAGCTGCCACTCATGGCGAGACCTGCACCCAGAGCAGCAAACACCGGCCGGACTGTGCCCCAGAAAATCGGGTCACCCACACCAGCCAGTGGCCCCATTAAACCAACTTTGATACCGTTGATGGCACCATCATCAATCGGAGCACCGTTAGCGCGCTGTTCCTCCATTGCCATCGTGACACCCAGTACAGGTGCGACGACGTAAGGGTGAGTGTTAAAGAATTCCAGGTGGCGTTTAATTGCTTGTTTACGCTCATCGGTATTTTCCGGATACAGGCGACGAAGAGCCGGAACCATAGAGAAACAGAAACCCAGAGCCTGCATACGTTCAAAGTTCCATGAACCCTGAAATACATTAGAACGGAGAAATACACCGCGGATGTCACTTGGTGTCAGTTTCTTCTGGTCTGCTGTCTGAGCCGTCGTTTTTGTTGTATCTAACATGTTGCTCATCCTCTTAATCTAATTCGTTATCAAGGTGATTATTGGCTTGTCCAGGGGCAGCTACCACCTGAGGTTTGTTATATTTGGGGCTTAACTGGATGTACAGTACGGCCATAACAATACCAATAATACCTAATGCAACCAGGTTGAAGTTAGTGAATGCCGCTGTGACGAAGCCCAGGTAGAAGAATGGCATCAGGTAGCCGGCACGCATCATATTGATGACCATTGCGTAACCAACAACCACGATCATTCCCCCCGCGATGTTCAGGCCATCTGTGACTACTTTAGGGATAGATGCGAGTAATTGCTGGACTTCATTGGTGCCAACAGATAATGCGACAATCAGGGCCGGGATGGCGATACGCATAGCCTGGAGCAGTAATGCGGATAAATGGATAAAGCTGATTGCACGAAGGTTACCACGTTCTGCTGCTTTGTCAGCGGCATGTTGGAAGGCAACAGTGATAGTACGTACAATGATGGTCAGCACTTGTCCTGCGGCTGCCAGAGGAATAGCCAGGGCGATACCTTCACCGATATCACGGCCACCAGCAATGACCAGAATAGTTGAGATGATTGATGCTAAGGCAGCATCCGGGGCAATTGCAGCACCGATATTCATCCAGCCAAGCGCAATCATTTCTAGTGTGCCGCCGATAATGA
Organism: Photorhabdus stackebrandtii; assembly: GCF_011189495.1. NCBI lineage: Bacteria > Pseudomonadati > Pseudomonadota > Gammaproteobacteria > Enterobacterales > Morganellaceae > Photorhabdus > Photorhabdus stackebrandtii. Next base: position 43,847 of record NZ_PUJV01000005.1, on the reverse strand, counting down.
TACCGGTTGTCATATCACCAAGAATGATCCCAACTAAGGTACAGGCCACGAGTGGGCGATGGAATTGAAATTCATCAAGAATGGAATCCATTCCGACTATACAAGCTACGATGAATATCAATGCAATTTGAACAACGGTAATTTCCATTGTTTGTCTCCTATAACCAAATTAAATTTGGTAAGAAATTTTTGTCATTGAGTAATAGTTAAATTGCTCTGGTTTGTTTTTCGTTTTTAACCTTCTGGAGCAGATCCATCATTTGCAGACGGCTGTCACTGGCAACTTTACGGGCTTCGAGCTCAATGCCACGTTCATCCAATTTTTTGAAGGCCGCAATATCGGTTTCATCAACGGATATCGCGTTGTTAATCTGAGTTTTTCCCTGACGGAATGCCATGCCACCGATGTTTATAGATGTGATGTCAACACCATCCTCGACCAGACGTAAAACATCTGTTGGATTTGTAAATAGCAACATAACACGCTCGTTAGCGTATTTGGGGTTGTTATAAACGCGAACACATTTGGCAACGTCAACAACGTGAGCACTGAGTCCCGGTGGAGCAACCTGTTTTAGCAGGGTGGCGCGGACAGTATCGGCAGCAACTTCATCACTGACGACAATGATCCGTTTGACATTGGTTTCTTTTGTCCAACGAGTCGCAACCTGACCATGAATAAGACGGTCATCAATCCGGGCCAGGGCTATTTTCATATGACCACCCGCTGAGGGGGTAGATGAAGGTATAGTAGGCGCTACCGGTTTAGCCGGTTCGGCTTTTTGGGGCTCTTCCGTTTTCAGGGCCCGAATACCTTCTTTTCCTGTTTCCAGAGCAACAGAAACCAGTTCTGTCAGAGATGGGCCGTCATCCCGGCACATAAAGGTTTCAACCAACATCGGAACGTTAACCCCGGTGATGATCTCATAATTTTCTTTATCTACAGCGATACGGTTAGCTGCATTGAATGGACTTCCTCCCCATGTATCAACAAGGAACAGCACACCTTGTTCTGTGTTAAGTGCTGCAAGTTTACTGTTGTATTTTTCAAATAAAGTGTCGGCATTTTCACCAGGAACGAAGTCAATATAAGAAACATTTTCCTGTTCCCCAATTAACATCTCTGCGGTACGGAGCAGTTGTTCTGCCGCAGCGCCATGTGTGCCAATCATAATGGCTATACTCACCTGTTTTCCCCTCTGTTAACAATATAAACGTAGGATTATTACAAAGTTATTCCAATAATTTTGATGAATCATTCCTCCAATAAAAAGCATGTTTGTACGAATAATAACCTTTTATCAATGTGATACCTGAATATTTGACTTGATTTAGACTTTATCTCTTATTGACTGAAAAAATAGGCTGCTAGATTACCATCAGAAATACCTGAGGAAAATTGCTGTCAGTCAGAAAAAATGAAATAGATGAAAATGTTAACCACAAAACAATTTAATAAGCTAAATATTGTGAAATTAATTTATAATTATCTTAAATACTCATATTTGTGGTTATTTATTCTGTTTCCGGTGACATCTTATTAATTAAAATTTAAAAATATATTCATCTTTTTCGATCGAAAAGTGATCATTGTGGGTTTTGGCTAAAAAATATCCCTACCCCAAGGTAGGGATATTTTGATGGCAGAAGAATTTACTGATCAAAAAACAGGTTATTTATTTGATTAATCACACTGAACTTTAATCGCCAAACCACCACGGGATGTTTCACGGTATTTAGCGTTCATGTCTTTGCCTGTTTCGTACATGGTTTCAATGACCTTATCAAGAGAAACACGTGGTTCACTGGTACGGCGCAAAGCCATGCGGGCAGAGTTGATGGCTTTGACTGAAGCGATTGCATTTCGTTCAATACAAGGCACCTGTACCTGGCCTGCAACCGGGTCACAGGTAAGGCCAAGATTGTGTTCCATGCCGATTTCAGCTGCAATACAGACCTGTTCAGCACTACCACCCAGCAGTTCAGCAAGGCCGGCTGCTGCCATTGAACAGGCAACACCTACTTCCCCTTGGCAACCAACTTCAGCGCCAGATATAGAAGCATTCATTTTATACAGAATGCCGATAGCGCCGGATGCCAGGAAATAGCGGATATACAGCTCTGGTGTCACAGGCTCAATACAATGGTTGTAATAAGCGAGTACGGCAGGAACAATGCCACAAGCGCCATTAGTTGGTGCGGTAACCACACGCCCACCCGCGGCATTTTCTTCATTGACGGCTAAGGCGAACATGTTCACCAGATCCACGACATTCATTGGATCATTAGACAGGTTGTTTGATGAGGTCAGCATACGATGTAATGCCGCTGCACGGCGTGGTACTCGCAATGGGCCCGGCAAAACGCCTTCTGTGTTCAGACCACGCTCAATACAAGCCTGCATGGTACCCCAGACATCAGCAAAATAAGCGTTAATTTCTTCTTTACTGTGGAGATCCAGTTCGTTTTTCATCATCAAACCGGAGATAGATAGTCCGGTTTTATTACAATTCATCAGCAGTTCTTTTGCTGAATTGAATGGATATGAAACAGGTTTGATATCCTGAGAGGGTTTACCAAAATGCTCTTCATCAACAATAAAACCACCACCAATTGAGTAGTAGGTTTTGCTATAAACTTCTTTGTCTCCCGCGAATGCATGAATTTGCATACCGTTTTCATGTAACGACAGGTTATCACTACGGAAAACCATGCCACTATCACGTGGGAAATCGACTTCATGTAAGCCATTGGCCAGCTTAATACGCTGAGTTTGCTCTACATCACGAATAAAACCGGGGATTGAATCAATATCAACGGTAGCTGGCAAATTACCTGCCAGACCCATGATAATGGCTATATCCGTATGATGACCTTTGCCGGTTAATGAGAGTGAGCCGTAAACATCAACGGCTACACGCGTGATAGAAGGCATTAAGCCCTGGTTTACCAGATCGTCGACAAACTGTTTGCCGGCTTTCATCGGGCCAACTGTATGAGAGCTAGATGGGCCAATACCGACCTTAAACATGTCGAAAACGCTAATCACGCCAGACTCCTTAAAAAAGATAGAGATATAGTTATATATATTGAGGTACGCTACTTTACTGTGATTTAGTAGTGTTGATAAGTGAGTTTACAGTTTTTTTTGAATTATGATAGCAACTGTGACAAAAATGGATGAAAAAAACACAGGTTGATTATTTCTCATGATTTGGATCAAACCTGAACTTGTTGAGCTAATTGATAAATGATAGCCGCTGTCAGGCCCCAAATAAGTCGCCCCTGATACCAGTGAAAATAGATGCGATGTTGCTGACCACGGCGGTTAACATCAAGGTAATGATAACTTGAAAGAGAAAGCGCTTCAGATAAAGGGACTTCGAATATACTGGAAACTTCTGTCGGGTTGCTGTGGAAAGACAACTCTGGGGGTAATAACCCAACAATGGGTGTCACCAGATAACCGCTCATGCTGTCTAAGGGCATGAGTTGCCCCAAAACTTTAACTTTCTGATGGGGAATGTTGACTTCTTCTGCTGCTTCCCGCAGTGCTGTAGCAATGATTGATTTGTCTTCGGGATCTGCAACCCCACCGGGAAAGGCTACTTGACCGGCGTGTGATCGTAATGTGGTGGCGCGCTGGGTCAGTAATAGCGTTGGTTTCGGCTTGCAGATGATCGGTAATAACACCGCAGCATGGCGGGTGTTATTTGCAAGCCGTTTAGGGGGTGATGGAATCTGTAACTGAAATCTGTTAATGAAATCAGATAATGGCATCATATCGATTTTATTTTTCCCAGTTGCGGTAAAATATGATTCAACTTATCAAATGTTTCCTGATACTCGTTTTCAGCAATACTGTCGGCAACAATTCCGCCACCTGCCCAGCAATATATTTTTTCTTTCTCGGTCAAGAGGGTACGAATAGTAATATTACTGTCCATCGTGCCACAAAAGCTAATATAGCCAATTGACCCACAATATCCATGCCGGCGATGAGGCTCAAGTTCTTCTATTATTTCCATTGCTCTGATTTTAGGAGCGCCGGTAATAGAACCGCCTGGAAAGCAGGCGCGCAGTAAGTCTGTGGCATGTTGTTCATTTGGTAATGCTGCGGTAATTGTGCTGACCAGATGGTGAACGGCAGGGAATGGTTCAACGACAAATAATTCAGTAACTTTAACTGATCCCGGTGTGGCTACCCGGCCAATATCATTACGTAATAAATCGACGATCATCAGGTTTTCGGCACGGTCTTTTTTTGATGCCGCCAGTTTTTTAGCTTGTAATGCATCCTTTTCTGCGTCATTTGAGCGTGGTAGTGTTCCTTTAATTGGACGAGTCTGAATTTGCTTATTTTCCATGAGTAGGAAGCGTTCAGGAGAGACACTAATGACACTGTTTTCCGGTAAACGAATAAAGGCAGAAAAAGGTGCGCAATTGCTCTTATTCAGTTTGATGAATGCTTGCCATTCATCTCCCCGGTAATCAGCGCAAAATCGCTGTGCCAGATTGACTTGATAACAATCGCCGTCTAATAGATAGTCATGAATACAGCTAATCTTTTCATTATATTGCTCTGCGTTCATATTTGACTGCCACTCGCTGGTCAGCGTAAAAGCCATTTTTGGTAAAGCCTTGTGGGATATAAGCCAGTTCAGGCGTGAATCAACATCACTGTAACTGAATAAAGTCACCTCTTTTTTATGATGATCAACAATCAGCGCCCAGTCATAAATACCTATTGCCATATCTGGAAATGACAACTCATTTTTGGCTTGTGACGGTAATTTTTCGATACAACGTCCAAGATCATATCCCCAGAGACCCAGTGCACCACCCTGAAATGGCAAATCAGGATCAAACTTTGCTGTAATATTTAACTTTTCCAGTTGTTTTTTTAGCAGATAAAAGGGATCTTCCTCAGTAATATAAGTATCACCACGTTCATTTATTACGGTTGATTTTTCATGACTGAGTAGGGTTATTAATGGTTCTGCAACCAGAATATCAAACCGGTTATGGGGATGGTTTGCAGAACCAGAATGGAGCAGCATTGCCCAAGGCTGGTTTGAAATCGGCGCGAAATAGTTGATGGCTGCGTCTGATTGATAAGGTAATTGTCGTTTTTGCAGTGAAGTACTCATTGTGGTGTTGGTTTTAACAGTTGTGACGCAAAAGTTGGTATTGATTTTCATCCCCAGAGATTAACATAGAAATCCACTCCTTACCTGAGATAAAAATCGCTATACTCTTCGGCGTCGATCAGTTTATTGAGAGGTTATTATCATGTTTTCAAATATGCCAACTTTATCTCATCAGGAACAGCAACTGGCAGTGGAGAAAATTCAGCAATTAATGGCTGAGGGAATGAGTAGTGGGGAAGCAATAGGGTTGGTTGCTCAAGAGCTTCGTGAACAGCATCGCACAAAAGAGCAGGTTAATGTGATGTTTGATGATGAGAAATGAACATAATTAAATTATTTATTTAACAATAATCACACATTTATTTCACCTGGCATGTTAGGTTAGCTCCATATTTAATCTCTTATTTTGAGATATTAACAGGAGGTAGTATGAAAACATGTCATATCATTAATAGAATTGGCCTATCGGGTGCTGCACTTTTGCTCACTGTCTCATTTGCAGCATCTGCTGCGTCAGAGAGCAAACGTGTTGATAAATTTGTCTCTTGCGATAATTTAACAAAATCGCAAATTGCCGCTCAGGTAAAACGTGATTTTCTGCAAAACCGCATCATGACAAAGATTACCGTGTTGTTGTTGATTGTCAGCAAAATACGATTAGCTATAGTGAATTGAAATAACATTTTCTGATAGTTATTTCCAACCCGTCATTAGATGGACACCAGGTTTGGTGTTAGTCAGTAAAGGAAATGTTATGTCAGAATTGAAAAAATTATATCCGGCCTGTGAAGCTTACCGCTCTGGTTATTTGGACACAGGTGATGGTCATCAAATCTATTGGGAATTATGTGGTAATCCTAACGGTAAGCCTGCCGTATTTATTCATGGCGGACCGGGCGGTGGTATTGCCTGTTATCATCGTCGGCTATTTGATCTTAAAAAATATCATGTCATGTTATTTGATCAGCGTGGCTGTGGGCGTTCAAAACCTCATGCCAGTCTGGAAAATAATACCACCTGGCATTTAGTTGAAGACATTGAATGTTTGCGTCAATTGATGGGGGTGGAAAAATGGTTGGTATTTGGTGGCTCATGGGGTTCTACTTTATCTTTAGTTTATGCCCAGACTCACCCTCAACGAGTTTCTGAATTAATTCTTCGGGGAATTTTCTTGCTGAGGCCGCAAGAGTTGCACTGGTATTATCAGGATGGCGCTTCTAATTTTTTCCCTGACAAATGGCAACGAACGATATCTATTTTGTCGGAGGAAGAGCGAAAGGATATTATCGGAGCCTATAATAAGCGGCTAACCAGTGATGATCGTCAGGTTCAATTAGAAGCAGCTCGTCTATGGAGTTTGTGGGAAGGCGAGACGGTAACATTGCTTCCTTCAGACAGTACGGAATCTTTCGCAGAAGATGATTTTGCCTTGGCGTTTGCCCGAATTGAGAACCACTATTTTATTAATGAGGGTTTTATGAATGACGATCAACAACTGTTGAATAACATTGACGTTATAAGGAATATTCCGGCAGTCATTATTCATGGCAGATATGATATGGCTTGCCGGGTGCAGAATGCCTGGGATTTGGCACAAGCGTGGCCGGAAGCAGAATTACACATCATTGAGGGAGCAGGACACTCATTTGATGAGCCGGGTATTTTACATCATCTGATTAGTGCAACGGATAAGTTTGCAGAGCAATAATTTGATATAACCACCGGTTATCCGGTGGTTGTCAATTCTCAATAGATGATTAGCGGCTTTTGGGCTCGTAAGGTAAACGGGAAAATTGTTTGGATAACTGGCGATAATGCACCAAACGTTGTTGAAAATATTCCCTAAGGTGTGTGGGTTGTTCCTGTTCGACGGTGTCAGGAAGTACTGGCATATTGTAACGTTCTTTAAAAGCGACACCCGAAGCCGCCAAATCAACATTTACTTTATCCATGTTCTCAGTAGAAAGGCTGACCAGATTATGTTCCATAAGTGTCTCGCTGAATTGAAACCTAAATTCACAAAACGATAAAGTTAATCCAGACTTGCTTTTCTGGCAAGGGCTGAATTGATTATTTTATAAATATAAATAATATTCATTATCATTAAATATAAAAATTTCTTAGTGAATGTTATTTTGTAAATAACATTCATTTCCATTTAGATATATTAAATGAGATTCATTTCTATTTGTGCTCTCTGAAAATATATTTATATTTCAAAGTAGTACATGTATTTAATTTATTTTCGCTTGTTGGGTTTTATTATTTTAATATAATTGGCATAATACAGGTAAATTAATAACTGGAGTGCCTATTATGTTAAATCAAGAAATGATTAATAAATTAAATGAGCAGATGAATCTGGAGTTCTATTCTGCGAATTTATATCTGCAAATGAGCGCATGGTGCAGTGATAAAGGGTTAGCAGGTGCCGCCGCGTTTTTTAAATCACACTCTCAGGAAGAAATGCAGCATATGCATCGCTTGTTTGATTATTTGAGTGATACTGGTGCGATGCCACGTTTGGGGCAGATTGATGCGCCTTCGGTTGATTATGAATCCATATCCCATGTACTTAAGAGAACTTATGAGCATGAGAAATTTATTACTGCTGAAATTAATAAACTTGCCCATTTGGCGATAACTACGCAGGATTATTCTACTTTTAACTTTCTGCAATGGTATGTAGCAGAACAGCACGAAGAAGAGAAATTGTTCAAATCTATCCTTGATAAACTGGATATGGTTGGCGAGGATGGTAAGGCGCTCTTCTTCCTGGATAAAGATCTGAAAGATCTGGCTGCTGCAAATCCTGTCTAACTGAATGGGATGAATTAACCGCAGTAGCCGGAATAGCTTTAGATATTTAAGGCTAATACTGCGGTTTTCCTTTATTTTTGCGCGATAGTTCACAAGACGAAATTCTCATTGTAAGTTATCGCGGATAAAATAATCCTTTTGATATAAGATGATATCAATTCATAGAAATTCATCTGGAAATTAAGAGGTTATTTATGGCTATCAGCAAAATTCACTCTTTTTGCCGAAAGTTATCTGCTTTAGTTGTCCTTTTTGTCGGCATGTCTTGCCAACAAGCTTTGGCTCATGCGCATTTAACAGAACAAATTCCAGCAGAAGATACGACAGTAGAAAATACACCACAGGTAATTACCTTGAGTTTTTCAGAAGGTATTGAGCTGAATTTCAGTAAAGTAAAAGTGACTGGCCCGGAAAATAAACCTATAAAAACGGGTAAATTGAAGCTTGATCTGGCAACCAATACAAAACTTATTCTTCCTGTCGAAGATAAGCTGGTGGCGGGTAAATATGATGTTGACTGGAGCGTAGTCTCTGTTGATGGGCATAAGACTAAAGGCGTCTATAGCTTTACAGTTAAGTAATTATGTCTTTGGCTGCACTGTATACCCTTTGTCGCTTCACTTATTTCGTGGCAGTCATGTTGATGTTTGGCTTCAGCATATTTACTGCCATGCTGGTTCCCGATCGTTTATCTGTTCTGACTGATACCCGTCTCCGTTTCGGGGTAATTATCAGCACGATTGTGGCATTTATAACAGCAATTGGCTGGTTGGCGATGCAAGCGGGGATAATGGGGGATGGCTGGCAAGATACTTATGATCTGGAAATTTGGCTGGCAGTGCTGGGAACAACTTTTGGCAAAGTTTGGCAATGGCAAATACTGGTTTCGATAGTTGCTATAGGGTTATTGTTTATCAATAACCCAAAAACCAGAAATATTACGATGTTAATCATCTCTGCCATTTTACTGTCTTGTCATGCTTTTATCGGCCACTCGGTAATACATGATGGGGTGACAGGTGTTTTTCATCAGATTAATCAGATAATTCACTTATTGAGTGTTGGATACTGGTTTGGTGGATTATGGCCATTTTTGTTGTGCCTGCAATTTTTGCGTATACAAAATGAATTGGCTGTAGGGCTGGATAAGCAGGTCATGATCTCTATGATGCGTTTTTCCACGTATGGTCATATTGCAGTAATCCTTATTATTGTTACAGGCATCATAAGTAGCTTGATTTTGCTCCCTGGTTGGCCGGAATATAGTGGTAGTGAATATCAATCAATGCTATGGCTAAAGATAGCACTGGTGGCCGGTATGGTGGTACTGGCATTAATTAACCGTTATATTCTGGTCCCTAAATTGAGGCAACCCGGTTGCTATCAATTGTTAGTTATTAATAGTTGGGCTGAAATTATGCTTGGAGCGTTGGCTTTATTATGTGTTGCTGTTTTCGCTACTTATCAGCTGGGTTGATTTTCTTAATTCCCTAATTTTAGTATGGGCTATTGGTGCAGTCTATTTTTGACAACAAAATATAGAGTGAATACGGATTGCGTGCAGGAATTGGAGTGCGCAGGTAGTGCGTGAGAATGAATCTGCTTCTCTCGCCTTTATATCTACATTGGTAACTATTATGAAACGTTTATTTTTATTACTTCCTTTATTTTTGCTCTCTTTTCAAAATGTTGCTGCTCCTATTGAAACGGTGAGTAAGCTACAGTTTGGTGATAAATGGGCATTTACACGGGAAGAAGTGATGTTGGATTGCAGAGCAAATCAAGCTCTGTTTGTGATTAATCCAAGTACATTGGTGCAATACCCATTGAATGATATAGCCGCAGAGATGATGAGGATAGGGAAAGTGAATGCGAAGTCTTTGGATATTATTCTATTGAATGATAGCAAAAATCCGGCTCAAAAAATGAGTATAGAGCCATTCCAGCAAGCCGCTTTAGCATTGTGTGATAAAAAATGATGCCATTGAGTTAAGCGGTAGCATGATATTTGGCTTAACTTAAATAGAAGACACTGATTTGGCTATTTATTGGCCAAAAAGTTGGTAAAATGCCATATGTCAGCTACGCTTTAAATTGTAAGTTGTTTCGTCTCAATGACACTTTTAGCGCACGGCTCTTTAAGAGCCATTTTCCCTAGGCCGAGTAGAGGAGTCAACTCGGCCTTTTTTTATCAAAAATTTTTTGGGCATCAGACCACCCTCATAACCCATGCATGTTTTTGTCTGTCATAATGTTTCCTGTATAGCAAAATGTGTTTATCGTTTAGTAAGGCGGGGATACTGGTATGTTCATCCCACCCATCCAATTGCATACAAAGCTCGTGGTCAGAATTACAAGGAATGCTAATGGTTGTGTCATCTTCTTCGGTAGGTGAAGACAGAATAGCATCATCAATTTCGTAGCTGGAAATTTTTAACTTTGTCTGATTCATGATGGCTCCTTCGCTTTTAGTTAACAGGTACGACCAGTAAGGCCATCATTTGAGAATAGATCAAATGACTGAGATTGCCAGTAATAATATTTTCCATGCTATATTATCGGTAGATGATATTGCTGTTATAATTATCTGTTCTAAAACTTAGTTTTGTCATATTGCTTTTTTCATCTTCGCTATTCTTTGACCTTTTCCACATTCAGTAGGAAATATTTATTTGGTGTGGTCGTAGGAGCTGAAAGTGTCAACGATAAAGTGGTAGTGCAATAATTCTATGGATAAATTGTTTGAATGTTTTGTTTTTTACTTCATGAAGTGTTAACTCTAAAATGAAAGAAACTAATGATTGGTACGGTTATCAGATAATTGATCTTTATAATTGCGGAATAATTCAGTCTGATTTTTATTGCGTGAGGGTATTGAGGCGCTTACAGTGAATCATATTCATACTGGCTACATTTTTGATAATGTTTTGGTGAGAGGTGTGATATCTCACTAGCCTTTACCCATGCTCAATAAATATAATAAAGAATATCTTATTAAAGACAGTAAAAAATTTACGTCAGTGTGACAGGCTGTTAACCTTATTGTTTTGGGCATTTGATATTTTTTTGATATAAAAAATAGAGATGCGTTTTGTAAATTTCATCGGATAGGTCAATATGAATAAAAATGAGTTCTATCGGGAGCTTGCGGGGGACTTAAAAGCTCTGTTGTCTGGTGAGTATGACTTAATAGCGACGTTCGCTAATGCTAGTGCATTGTTGTATGAACGCTTGCATGACGTTAACTGGGTCGGTTTTTACCTGGTTGATGGTGATACATTGGTTCTGGGGCCATTCCAGGGAAAAGTCGCCTGTGTGAGAATACCTGTTGGCAAGGGGGTATGCGGAACTGCTGTATCAGAAAAGCGTATTCAGCGTGTTGATGATGTTCATGCATTCCCCGGTCATATTGCCTGTGATGCTGCCAGTAACGCTGAAATTGTGTTGCCATTGATTGTAAACGATAGAATCATTGGTGTATTGGATATTGATAGCACGATTCTTAATAGATTCGACGAAAAAGACGAATTTGGCTTACAAGCCCTTATTGATGGGCTTTGTGCTCATTTAGAACAGTGCGTTGTGCCGAAATATGTTGAATTGAATGTAACTTAACATATGGATAACGTGGCATTTATCAGCAACGCTATTATAATGACGCCAGTTCATGCCTATGCTGGTTGGCAAAACCGTTGTAATCAGGAAATTTCATGGAAAATCAACCTAAGTTGAATAGTAGTAAAGAAATTATTGCTTTTTTAGCTGAGCGTTTCCCGCTCTGTTTCGTAGCTGAAGGTGAAGCCCGTCCTTTAAAAATCGGTATTTTTCAGGATATCGTTGAACGTATCCAGGACGAAGAGTGTTTAAGTAAAACACAATTGCGCTCTGCCTTGCGTCTGTATACATCAAGCTGGCGTTACTTGTATGGTGTTAAAGAGGGCGCGCAGCGTGTTGACCTTGATGGTAATTCATGCGGTGAACTGGAAGCGGAACATATTCAACACGCTCTCCAGCAACTGACTGAAGCCAAAGCACGGGTTCAGGCACAGCGTGCAGAGCAGAGAGCTAAAAAACATGAAGCTGAAAATGAGGCTGCCGGTGAAAAAAATGAACGGCCTGTAGCCAAAAAGCCAGCTCCTCGTCGAGCCAATAATACTGAGGGGGAAAAACGGCAGCCACGCCAACAAAATCGCCCTCAGCAAGCACGTAAACCGGCGGCTAAACCTGCTCAACCTGCACCAACTCAGATCGCCGATGTTTCATCGCTGAAAATTGGTCAGGAAATTAAAGTAAGAGTGGGTAAAAGCTCGATGGATGCTTCTGTGCTTGAAATCGCCAAAGACGGTGTACGGGTACAATTGCCTTCCGGTTTAGCGATGATTGTACGCGCAGAACATTTACAGTTCTGATACGGAGGCCGACCTGGGCATGAACATATTCGTCAGACTGGCTTTTGTCTTAGGCGTTTCAATTTTTGGTACTTGTTATGCAAATACAAACAGTCCAGCGGCTGTTCCTGTTCGTATTGAACAACTGCCTGTATTGAAGCAAGAGCCTCAGCACTCAACAGTAAGCGAGCGGGTAACATCCCGCTTCACTCGCTCTCATTATCGTCAATTTGATTTAAATGGTGATTTTTCAGCAAAAATATTTGATCGCTACCTTAATATACTGGACTACAGCCATAACATATTACTGGCGTCAGATGTAGTTCAATATGATGATAAGAAAAAGTTGTTAGGCAAGGAACTGGAAACCGGGAATCTGGAAATCCCGTATGACCTGTTTAATTTGTTGCAAAAACGCCGCTTTGAGCGATATCAGTACGCTTTATCTCGCCTTGAACAGCCAATGAGTTTTGGTGGTAACGATACAATTGATGTTGATCGTTCTAAAGCCCCTTGGCCACAGAATATCGAAGAGTTAAATAAACTTTGGGATGCTAAGGTTAAATATGATTGGCTCAATCTCAAACTCACCGGTAAAGACGATAAAGAAATTAAACAAGTGCTGACCAAGCGCTATCAGTCTGCGTTAAAACGCCTGACACAAAGTCAGAGTGAAGATGTCTTCCAATTGATTATGACGGCGTTTGCCCGTGAAATCGATCCTCATACCAATTATCTTTCACCACGCAATACTGAACAGTTTAACTCAGAGATGAGTCTCTCCCTGGAAGGAATTGGTGCTGTTTTACAGATAGATGATGACTATACCGTCATAAATTCTATGGTTGCCGGTGGACCTGCCGCCAAAAGCAAAGCGTTAAAAGTGGGTGATAAGATTATTGGTGTCGCTCAGGCAGGGAAATCCATGGTGGATATTATTGGCTGGCGTCTGGATGATGTGGTTGCACTGATTAAAGGCCCTAAAGGCAGTAAAGTACGGCTTGAGGTTATTTCTGATACCAAAGGGGCAAAGCCACGTACTATCACTTTGACTCGTGAACAGATCCGTCTGGAAGATCGGGCGGTAAAGATGTCAGTCAAGACAATTGGTAAAGAGAAAGTGGGCGTTCTTGATATTCCAGGTTTTTACGTTGGCTTGACTGACAATGTTAAAACTCAATTGCAAAAACTGACTAAACAGCATGTCAGTGCTATCGTTATTGATCTGCGTAGTAATGGTGGTGGAGCACTGACAGAAGCGGTTTCTCTGTCTGGCTTGTTTCTCCCAAGCGGCCCGATTGTGCAAATCAGGGATAATAATGGGAAAGTCCGCCAGGATTCTGATACTGATGAAGTGGTGTACTATAAAGGGCCTTTGGTTGTCCTGGTAGACCGTTTTAGTGCTTCTGCTTCTGAGATTTTTGCCGCAGCAATGCAGGATTATGGACGGGCGCTGATTGTTGGTGAGCCAACGTTTGGTAAAGGCACGGTTCAGCAATATCGTTCTTTGAATCGTATTTACGATCAAATGATGCGTCCTGATTGGCCATCGCTGGGTTCTGTCCAGTATACGATTCAGAAATTCTATCGTGTGAATGGTGGTAGTACCCAGCGTAAAGGTGTTACACCTGATATTGTGATGCCAACGGGGATTGATCCGGCAGAAACAGGGGAAAGTTTTGAAGATAATGCTTTGCCTTGGGATAGCGTTCCTTCTGCCCGTTATACGGGATCTAAAGTTATTGCGGGGTTAGTTCCGCAGTTGAATATGGCTCATAGTGCCCGCATCGCGGATGATCCAGAGTTCAAGTATATAAATGAAGACATTGCGCACTATAAGGCAATGAAAGAGCATAAGAACATTGTTTCTCTTAACTACGCACAAAGAGAGAAAGAGAATAAAGAAGATGATGCTTTAAAACTGAACCGGATTAATGATCGCTTTAAACGCGAAGGTAAAAAACTGTTAACTTCACTGGATGATTTACCTAAAGATTATCAGGGGCCGGATCCCTATCTTAATGAATCAGTGAAAATTGCACTTGATTTGGCGCACCAACCTGCCGAGAAAATGTTAGCTAAATCTAAGTAGAGTGATTTTCAAACAGCTCGTTAACGATATTCAATGCCGTTCACTTGATGTTTTGAGTGAACGGTGTATTGGACTTCCAATATCCATATAAACGTTGCTTTTTGAGCAGTTCTCTCTTTTCAGGAATGATGAACTGTTTCACATTTTCTCAGTGTTACCGGGTATCAGAGTATTTTGCTTAACCAATTAGTGTTAGGCTGATACCGGTTTTTTATGATTTTGTAAAGTTGTGTTGATTTTATCGCTTGAAGAGTTAAAAACCTTGAATATAGCAAGAACAGCCTTATTTATAGATTAACTCTGAAAGTGCATTGATTATTAATAAAGGAAGCCGGTTTTTATGATGCGAATTGCTTTGTTCCTCCTCACTAACCTTGCTGTTATGTTGGTGTTTGGGATAATACTATCTCTGACAGGAATTCAGGGAAGTAGCGTACAAGGTTTAATGATTATGGCTGGCCTGTTCGGCTTCGGTGGGTCGTTTATTTCCCTGCTGATGTCCAAATGGATGGCCTTGCGTTCTGTTGGTGGTCAGGTCATAGAACAGCCAGCGAATGAAGTTGAACATTGGTTAGTCGAGACTGTTCGCCGCCAGGCGGAGCAGGTCAATATTACGATGCCACAGGTTGCAATTTATGCTGCACCAGATATTAATGCCTTCGCTACCGGTGCTCGTCGTAATGCTTCTCTGGTCGCTGTTAGTACTGGTCTGTTGGATAATATGAGCAGGGCAGAAGCGGAAGCCGTTATTGCCCATGAGATTAGCCATATCGCTAATGGTGATATGGTGACGATGACTTTGCTGCAAGGGATAGTCAATACCTTCGTTATCTTCATTTCCCGTCTGTTGGCTCAGGTTGTATCAGGTTTTCTGTCTGGTAACAATAGTGAAGAAGAGGGTAACTCTTCTGGTAACCCGATCGTTTACATGGTTGTTTCAATGGTGCTGGAAATCGTATTCGGTATTCTGGCAAGTATTATTACGATGTGGTTCTCCCGTTACCGCGAATTCCATGCAGATGCAGGTTCTGCTAAGTTGGTAGGTCGTGAGAAGATGATTGCTGCTTTACAGCGTCTGAAAACCAGTTATGAGCCGCAGGAAGAAGGCAGTATGATGGCATTCTGTATTAATGGTAAATCCAAGACGTTCAGTGAGCTGTTTCTGTCTCACCCACCATTAGACAAACGTATTGAAGCTCTGCGTAGTGGGCAGTACCTGAATAAATAATATTGTGAATAAGATAAAAAAGCCGAAGAATGATGTATTCCTCGGCTTTTTTTATGATTTTTGAAATTCAAATCATAGCTGATTTAATTCAACTTCATCTTCCTGATTGAAGGTGGTTTTATCAGTTTGCCCCATTAACTGGCTGGTAATTGTACCGGCGGTCATTGAACCACTCACATTCAGCGCAGTACGGCCCATATCAATAAGAGGCTCAACAGAAATCAACAGTGCAATTAGCGTTACAGGTAATCCCATTGCAGGTAAGACAATCAGTGCGGCAAATGTAGCACCGCCACCCACACCAGCAACGCCTGCGGAGCTGATAGTCACAATACCAACCAGTGTTGCAATCCATACAGGATCAAATGGGTTTATGCCTACTGTCGGCGCAACCATGACTGCCAGCATGGCAGGATAAATCCCGGCGCAACCATTCTGACCAATTGTTGAGCCGAAAGATGCTGAGAAACTGGCGATAGATTCCGGTACACCGATACGGCGTGTCTGGGTTTCAACATTCAGTGGGATACTGGCTGCACTTGAACGGCTAGTGAATGCAAAGGTCAATACCGGCCAGATTTTTTTGAAAAATTTAAGTGGATTGATACCGGTGAGAGAGAGCAGAAACCCGTGAGCAACAAACACCAGCGCTAGTGCAATGTAGGATGCGATAACAAAGCTGCCCAGTTTCGCAATTTCGTGGATATTAGAGTTGGCGACAACTTTGGTCATCAGAGCCATAACACCGTATGGCGTCAGGCGCATAACCAGGCGAACCAGTTTCATTGCCCATGCTTGCATAATATCGATAGCGGCTAATACACGTTCACCACGTTCGCGGTCATCTTTCAGCATTTGTAGTGCAGCAATCCCCAGGAAGGTCGCAAAAATAACAACACTGATAACAGATGTTGGATTGGCGCCGGCTAAATCAGCAAATGGGTTTTTAGGAATAAAAGATAAAATTAACTGCGGCACAGACAAATCAGAGATTTTGCCTATGTAGTTGTTTTCGATAGCCGACAGGCGTGCTGTTTCTTGAGTTCCTTGCACCAGACCTTCAGCAGTCAGGCCGAATAGGTTAGTAATAATGATACCGATCAGCGCTGCGATCATCGTAGTGAACAGCAGGCTGCCGATGGTTAGAAAACTGATTTTTCCCAGAGAAGATGCTTTATGCAATCTGGCAACAGCGCTTAGAATAGAGGCAAATACCAGCGGCATAATCACCATTTGCAGAAGTTGTACATAGCCGTTACCTACAATATTGAACCATGAGATTGATTCTTTCAGTATGGTATTATCAGCTCCATAAGTCAGTTGTAGCGCCAGACCAAAAATAACGCCAATGGCGAGGCCAAAAAGAACCTTTTTTGACAGACTCCATTGGTGTGAACTGGCTTTTGACAATAGCAAAAGCAGTGCTGCGAAAACGAGCACATTTAGAATTAATGGTAAGTTCATCCACAAACTCCAGATTTTAATTATTGAGGGAGTTAAGCTGTATTAATCGAGTTAAGTTATAAACTTATACCCTACAGCAAGTAATTGAGAATATGGTACCAGCTAAGGTTATCGACCCTTATAATTAAATAGAATTTGATATAATCATCATGGCAATTAAGATTGATTTTTATGCGACTATAACATTGAAAATATTTTCGAAGGTTATTAAAAGCACAATTTTTTGATGTGATCTATATAAATAAATATAGAATATTCAATATCTTCTGGCAGAAAAATGGCGATGACAATCAGTAAGGCAGAAATAAATCTTTCTGCTTTCTTATTTCCTTGTTTGCCAAGTATCGGCAGGCAGAAACGTATCTTTATTGGCCATAACAGCGGTACACCAGCAGGTGTCAGCATATCTGCTACCAGATGACTTAGGTAGCCAACAATCATGGCATGGAAAAAATCGGTTGGTACAGGCCATTTTTC
Organism: Photorhabdus stackebrandtii; assembly: GCF_011189495.1. Classification (NCBI taxonomy): domain Bacteria; kingdom Pseudomonadati; phylum Pseudomonadota; class Gammaproteobacteria; order Enterobacterales; family Morganellaceae; genus Photorhabdus; species Photorhabdus stackebrandtii. The sequence goes on along the minus strand of NZ_PUJV01000005.1, from coordinate 26,228 downwards.
TGGTATTTTGAGCCAAAGTAAAGCAATACCTAATGCAAGAGCAAGTAGACTGTGGGTGAATCCTCTGTGGCCACATAGTTTGGCAATTGGAATGGAGATAACCCTGAATAATCTGCCCAGGGTTGAATTTGGGTGATCTATATCTGGTAACAATGCAGTAAGCAGCACGCCTGGTAGCATATGCAACCAGTCACCATTGGCTATTTCAGGTGTTATTTCAAGTTTGTGCGCCATAATAATACTGGCAACTGAAAATAAAAGATGCCCTTCCCCGGTCATAAATTCCTCTGACTAATAACTGTCTATCCATACAGTTGGCGAAGTATAGTGGGTTTTATGCGGGTAAGATAGGGGGTGAAAAGCAAAAATATCTTATTCTAACCACATGAGCTAATCAAGAAGGTAAAAGGTATGCCGGTTGTTACTACTGATGTTATCGCTAACGAATTCGGGCAACGCTATGACAACGTTATACACTTGAGTAGATCACTATCGTTGCCAGTTCATCGGCAAGCAGAAAAGGTAAGATGTACGACGACTGTTTGCATATTGCTAAGTATAAGCACGTTCCGACAGAATTCCGATGCTACGATTTACTGACCGATACAACATTTGTCATTTTTGTCGTATATCAAGGCTGGTTTATTCTGGGGACTATCTATGCAATAGGGGCAATGGCAAAAGCTGAATTTCAGAGTAAACAAGAAACGTTATTATAAAGAATAAAATGCCATTTTATAAAATTCTACAAGATGTGTTCATGAAGTTCTTTGATAGAGTATTGTGTAAGTTTTTATGGTGTGAACTCTCTTATTGTTTGATTTATAAAGATAATGCTGTGTTGGTAGTGATTTGTTTTTAGCTAATATATAATTTTTCTTCGTCAGAGACTGAGTATTTAGTCCAATTTCATACCGGAGTGATTATGATCCCACTACAAACAGAAAGAGCAGCCCCTCTAATTTAATTCATTTTTTAAATTTTACATTAGAAGGGGAAAATATGAGTTACTCAGAGATTGATATAAATCGCTGGAATAGGAAAGAGCATTTCTTGCATTACCGTAATATCGTGCAATGCGGATTTAGTCTAACAACAAAAATTGATATTACCCATTTGTTATCTTCGTTGGTGGAAAAACAATATAAATTCTACCCAACCATCATTTATTTAATATCAACAGTTGTGAACTCTTACTCTGAGTTCAGAATGGCTATAAAAGATGAAGAATTAATTGTATGGGATAGTGTCAATCCTGCGTATACAATCTTTCACAAGGAAACAGAAACATTCTCAGCGATTTGGACTGAGTTCAATTCTGATCTGTCAGAGTTCATGAAAAACTATTCTGCTGATTATGAAACCTATAAAGATGATCTTTGCTTTTTTTCTAAACCAGAACTACCTGAAAACCACTTTCACATATCGTCTGTGCCGTGGGTGAGTTTTGATGGATTTAACTTGAACGTTGCTAATTTTACGGATTATTTTCCACCTATATTTACAATGGGAAAATTTTACAAAAAGGGAAATCAAACTCAGTTGCCTTTGGCAATTCAGGTGCATCATGCTACTTGTGATGGTTTCCATGTGGGGCGTGTTATTAATAAATTACAAGAGTTATGTAACGATTTTATTTAGTTAAGGCCAATCTGAACTATTGATGGCCTAAGGTTGTATCGGAAATACACTAATAGCCATCAGCTAACACTGGTGGCTTTTTATGTTCATAATACTCCAGTAATAAATCCGGCTAGAGGAGAAGCGTATAGCAATATTCGGCTTGAATTGTGTGTTCTCCGACTGTTGAAGATGAAAGTTGGATTGCCGCCAGTTATGAGGATTCAGATCAGTGTCGTACTTCTATTGCTTGCCCGCATTGTAGTCATCGTCAATTTCTCGATTTTTTTAACTGTTTTGTTCTGTCTGCCAGTGCTATGGCAAAAACAGTAAGGTTGCTTTTATTGGTAAACGAAAAGGCATTATAGTATCTCCTATTACTCAGACAGTTAGCGAAAGCTGATTGTAGCAATCTTGGCAGATGAAATCTTTTTCTTGTGGGGAACAGGGTAAGAAATGCTTAGTTAATTAAATATAAAGTTAAATTTAATGATTGATGGGCTATGATTAGCTAAAAATAAAATCTATTTACTGCTATGAGGGGTATCATGACTTACCAAAAAGCCGGATACATCGCTATTATTAAGCGAATTTTAGGTTGGATGATTTTTATTCCGGCACTCTTATCGACCATCGTTTCTGTGATCAATCTTGCCTGGTTACATGGTATTAAAGGTGATGGCATCAATGCTGTTTTAGATGATTTTCTGAAAATGATGGCTGAAATGGTGCGCTTTAATACGCCATTTTTGGATTTCTTCTGGAAAAATTCGCCATCTCCTGTTCGTTTGGCGGGTTTCACTGGGGAAAATATGAGTTTTCTGATTATTTATTTTCTTATTTTTGTCGGTCTTGCTATGAATGCATCAGGCCAGCGTATGTATAGACAAGTGAAATTTATACGCGAAAATATCGAAGATCAGCTGATTCTTGAAAAGGTCAAAGATAATGGTGGCCTGACAAGAGAACAGATTGAATCAAGGATCAAACTTCCGCACCATACATTGTTTAGTCAGATTTATATTTTATATGTTTCACCGGTAATTATCGGTGCAATTTTTTATTTTCTACTGGGAATTTTAGGCTGGTAAATCTTCTGGTGATAATGGCTGCGGAATGAAGTGCTTCCGCAGCGAGTTGTTTCTTCATTGCATAATGTCATCAATAATGTCTTGCGCCGCAATAAAATTATCACCACCAAACAGATTACAACGGTTAAGCAAATAATAGAGTTGGTATATAGGTTGTCGATCAATAAAATTGGCAGGTAGTGGCCACACACTCTGATAACCATCAAAAATTTGCATTGGTAGGTCAGGGTACAACGGCAGCATAGCAAAATCACACTCACGATCTCCCCAATAGCAAGCGGGGTCGAAAGCAACGGCGTGATCATCCAGAGAAGCGCAATTAGCAGGCCAGAGATCGCCATGTAAGAGAGAGGGTTGTGGTTGGTGATGCTGAAGTTTGTGACTTACAACCCGAACAATATTATTAATATCACCAAATGTCATGCCTTTTTCTGCTGCAATCTGTAATTGCCAACCAATTCGTTTCTCTGCATAAAACTGATGCCAACGTCGTTGCCAACCATTTGGTTGTGGTGTTGTTGCCAGCATATTGTCAAAATCAAAACCGAATTGGGGTTGCTCACTCCACTGATGAAGTTTTGCCAGTTGTTGACCGAAACAATAAGCATTGTGTGGGTTGAAAGATTTTAAAGGCAAAAATTCAAGTAGCAGAAAACTGTAGTCTCGATCACAACCAACACCATAAACAGCAGGAACACGTATAGTTTGGCTGCGTGCCAGTAATTCAAGTTGTTCAGATTCTGCTTTGAAGACAGCGAGCATTTCCTTCAGATTTGATTTGACAAAGACTTGTCGTTCGCCGTGAATGATTTGCCAGGCTTGATGGATGTCGCCTCCAGTTAACGCAGTTTTATCGTGAATTTCGGCAGCACCGAAATATTCATTTAGTAAACGATTTACTGCCTGCCACATGGTTCACCTCTCTAAATCGTCAATCACTTTTATGAACAATTATAGTCAGAGAAAATATATGAGTCGGTAAAAAAGATGATTAGCAGGGTTATATCTTAAAACAGATATAACCCTTTTTGTTATTAATTAGGTTCGTCAGAGACTTGGAGAGTAACTTGATGGGTTTTATGTTTAAGTTTTGTTCTTGCTTGTTTTATCTGACTGTAAGTCAGTGCCAGTGTAAAGAAAATAGCTTGAATAATAACAATGCATGGCCCTGTTGCACCATCAATATGGAAACTAATCAGTGTACCAAGAACACAGGAACTGACCGACGCAACAATAGCGACAATTAACATTCGATCAAAACTACGGCATAACATAAAAGCGATAATCCCGGGCGATATTAACATTGCGATAACCAGAATCATTCCCACGGCTTGCAGGGAAGCGACAATAGTCATTGCCAGCAAACAAAGTAAACCGTAATGCAAAAACTTAACAGGTAACCCTACTACGCGCGCTTGGTTCGGATCAAAGCAATAGAGCATGAAATCTTTACGTTTTAGCAGTACCACAGCCATGGTAATACAGGTAATCCATAATGTTTGATTCAATTCATCTTTAGTGATCCCCAGCATATTACCAAACAAAATATGAGTGAGATGTTGATCGGTATCCATTCGGGCAAAAAGAACTAAACCAAAAGCAAACATGCCGGAAAAGACGATTCCCATCACAGTATCTTCTTTTATCCGGCTGTGTTCTTTCAGATATCCTGTTGCAAAAGCGCAAAAAATACCAGAAAGAAACGCGCCAATAGCCAGAGGTATCCCGGCAGCGAAAGCCAGTACAATCCCCGGTAATACGGCATGAGAGATAGCATCTCCCATTAACGACCACCCTTTAAGCACCAGGTAACAAGAGAGCATCGCACATACTGCGCCTGTCACAATGGCTGCGAACATTGCCCGTTGCATAAATGGAAACATAAACGGTTCAGTGATCAATTGAATCAACTGATTCATAGCGGTGTCTCCTTAGCCAACGCCACGGATTCTTTTCTGGCACGTATACGGGATGCGACTAATCCGTGTTTTGGTGCAAAGAAGAACGCCAATAGGAAAATAACGGTTTGTAGCGTGACAATAACACCTCCGGTGGCACCATTAAGGAAGAAACTTAAGTAAGCACCAAACGCACTGGTCAGGGAACCAATAGCTACTGCAATTATCAATAAGTGTTTAAAACGATCAGTTAGTAAATAGGCGGTTGCTCCTGGAGTTACTACCATTGCGATTACTAGAATAGCGCCGACAGTTTGTAAGGCAGCAACGGTACAGGCACTCAGTAAAGTAAAAAAAATAATTTTCATCCGTAAGGGAGATAAGCCAATAGAACGTGCATGGGTTTCGTCGAAGAACACAACTAGCAAATCTTTCCAAATAAGCATTAACACGATAAATGAAACTGCAATGATAATTTCAACCTGGAGAACATCTTCATCAGCGATACCGAGGATATTACCGAGAATAATGGTTTGCACGTTAACGGATGTGGGGTTGAGAGAAACGATTAATAAGCCGGCAGCAAAGAAAGTAGAAAATATAAACCCGATCACCGCATCTTCACGTAAGCGAGTGATATGGCGAACGAGAGTCATTGATAGCGCTGCCAGCATGCCGGTAAAAAAAGCGCCACCTGCATAAGGAAGACCCAGTGCGTACGCACCGGCGACACCAGGCACAACCGAGTGAGAGAGAGCGTCTCCCATCAGTGACCAGCCTTTTAGCATCAGATAGGCAGAAAGAAAGGCACAAACGGCACCGACAATTGAACTGACCCAGATAGCTTTCACCATGTAGTTATAGTGAAAAGGTTGCAGCAAAAGTTCTATCATGGTTTATGTTTCTCCTTTTGCTGGGTTTGCCTCGGTGGAACATGGTGATCTTGACCGTAAAACACCGCTGCACGTTCATCATCAGTAATAACCGTCAGGGAACGTGGATCATCATCATTATGCAACTCCGGCCCGGATAGATTAATGTGACGAAGTACTCCACCAAAAGTCATCTCCAAATTCTTCTGGGTGAACGTTGTTTCTGTCGGGCCACTTGCCAGAACAGTTCGGTTGATCAGGATGACGTGGTCACAGAATTCGGGAACACTGCCAAGGTTGTGTGTTGAGACTAAAACCAGATGACCCTCATCACGTAAATCACACAGCAGGTCAATGATGGCATTTTCTGTTTTTACATCAACACCGGTAAAAGGTTCATCCAGTAACAGAACTTTTCCTTCCTGAGCCAGCGCTCTTGCAAGAAAAACCCGTTTTTTTTGCCCTCCTGAAAGCTCTCCAATCTGCCGGTTGCGCAGAGCCGTTAAGCCAACACGTTCAAGTGCTTCATCAACAGCTTGGTGATCCTTTTTGCCTGGGATTCTCAAAAATCCCATTTTGCCGTAGCGGCCCATCATAACGACATCAGAAACCAGTACCGGGAAGTTCCAGTCAACTTCTTCTGTTTGAGGTACATACGCGATGATATTTTTCTTTAATGCACTTTTGACAGGCATATCGCTTAGGGTAACTTTCCCTTGAGATGGGTTTACCAGCCCCATAATGGTCTTAAACAGTGTGGACTTACCACTGCCATTAATGCCAACTAATGCACAGATAGTACCGCCGGTGATAGAAAAACTGGCGTCATAAATAGCAGTGTGGCCGTTGTTATAAGTCACAGTGGCATCATCAACCACTAAATGAGGACGCTCAAACAGCATATTGCTATTCATTGATTAAATCCTTTTGCGATTGTATCTACAGTTTTGTTCAGTAAATCAATATAAGTGGGTACTGGCCCGTCACTGCCGGAGAGTGAATCTACATAAAGAACGCCACCATAACGGGCATCGGTTTCTTTGCTGACTTGTTTGGCTGGTTTATCGGAAATGGTACTTTCGCTAAACACCACCGGGATCTTATTTGCTCTTACTGTATCAATCACATGACGAACTTGTTGTGGTGAACCTTGTTCTTCCGCATTGATTGGCCACAGATAAACTTCCTTAAATTGATAATCTTTAGCCAGATAGCTAAAAGCCCCTTCACTGGTGACTAACCAACGTTGATCCTGTGGAATACGGGCAAGACGCTCTCTCAGTGGAGAATCCAATTGGGCGATTTTTTCAGCATAAGCTTTGGCGTTCCTATTATAAATTTCTGTATTTTCAGGATCATATTTCACGAATGCTTTGCGGATATTTTCAATATAAACTAGAGCATTGGTGGGTGACATCCAGGCGTGAGGGTTAGGGTTTCCATTGTAAGGCCCTTCACGAATAGGTAATGGCGTAATGCCTTCAGTAATGACAACGGCAGGGACATCTTTGAGGTTTTCAAAGAAACGTTCGAACCAGCGTTCCAGATTCAATCCATTCCAAAGGATCAAATCAGCATGTTGAGATTTTATAATATCTTTGGGAGTAGGTTGATAATCATGGATTTCAGCACCTGGTTTAGTAATTGATTCAACAATTGCAGCATCGCCTGCTACATTTTGTGCTATATCCTGAATGATAGTAAAAGTAGTGACGACTTTAAGTTTTTTGGCGGCGGATACCTGTTGGCTAAATAAGATTATGGATAAGAGAATCAATACGATTCCCGGTATAGGATAAGGAAGCAGAGAGAATTTCTTTTTCATGAATTCAAACCTTTACTTGTTATAAATATGCATATGATAACGATTATCAATATCATTTAAGTAAAGTCAAGATTATAAAATTTAGAAACAGAGATTATTGTAATAGTCACTTCATATGATATGAACATGAATAGAGTTAAAAGTTAAGTAAAATATTTTTGGGTTGTGAACGAAATTGTATATGCTGCGCTGTAGTAGATTTGATCCAGAGGATTAAAGGGTGAAACTAAAACTCAGCTTTGTGGCGCTGATTGTGCTATTAGTCGGTTGTGCTGAAAAGAAAGCTCAGCAAACCAATATCGGAAAACAGCCAGGTCAGCAACGTATGCTGAATGGTAGCTTTGCTAACGTCGCTGGGTTTTCTTCTTTTCCGCCGACACCTTTTGATAAATTTATTCAGCAGGCATCCAATCGGTACGGTGTTGATGAAACGCTTATCAGGGCGATTATTCAAGTTGAATCAGGTTTTCGCCCCGATGCCGTCAGTAAATCGAACGCAATTGGTCTTATGCAAATTAAAGCATCAACAGCAGGACGGGATGTGTATCGACAGAAAGGGCGTTTTGGTCAGCCGACAACCCGTGAGTTGAAAGATCCTAAAACCAATATTGATCTTGGTACTGCTTATATTCGTCTTCTAAAAGAGCAGCATCTGGCGGGTATTGATAATCCGGAGACGCTCTACTACGCCACTATCGTTGCTTACGTCAATGGTGCAGGTGCGCTCTTGCGCACTTTTAGTGCTGACCGTCAGTTAGCCGTTAATAAAATAAACCGGATGACACCGGATGAGTTTTATCAGCATGTCAAGGATAATCATCCGGCACCTCAGGCTCCACGCTATTTGTGGAAAGTGAAGAATGCTTACCGTTCATTGACAATGGCAGATTAAAGAGCTGGCAAAAGGCTATTCCATTTCTAATGATTTTTTCTGAAATATATATTTGATTATGATTATATTCAGTTAGAACTGGGAACAGCCATTACTGTTTCCTCATGTTTCTATAAGATTTTTTTAAGACTTTCATTGACTTCAATATCAAACTGGCGATATTTATTCCGCGCTGTAATAAGAGCAGAAATCGTGCTTTTTCGTCATTGAAATGATCGTATTATTGATGCAGTGGATTATTAAGGCCATATGCCCTTTGATTTTCTAACTAAACATAGCCGTGACCTGAATGTTTGTTGGTGGTATATTTTCGCGATGTTTCGGTATCAAAGGCAGTCACTTTTTACATTGTGTACCCGTTTTAGTACCAAACGTTAATGGATTGACTAGATAATAATTTAAATCGTTATTTTAGTTGAATATCAAATTCCTTCAAGTGACCTTTCGTGCGGGTCACCACTGTAGATAAGGATTTTAAATGCCTGTTATTACTCTTCCTGACGGTAGCCAACGTCAGTTTGATCGTGCCGTTTCTGTAATGGATGTTGCCTGTGATATTGGTCCAGGTTTAGCGAAAGCATGTATTGCTGGCCGCGTAAACGGTGAGCTGGTGGATGCCTGTGAATTAATCGATTCTGATACAAAACTGGCTATTATTACCAGTAAAGATGGGGAAGGGCTGGAAATTATCCGCCATTCATGCGCACATCTGTTGGGCCATGCGATTAAGCAATTATGGCCAGATACTAAAATGGCCATCGGACCTGTCATTGATAATGGTTTTTACTATGATGTCGATCTTGGCCGTGCCTTGACGCAGGAAGATATTGAGCTGCTTGAAAAACGCATGTTGGAGCTTGCTAAAAAAGACTATGACGTCATCAAGAAAAAAGTGAGTTGGCAAGAAGCTCGTGATACGTTCGTTGCCCGTGGTGAGGATTACAAAGTACAGATTTTGGATGACAACATTGGCCGTGATGATCGTCCTGGCCTGTATAATCATGAAGAATATGTTGACATGTGCCGTGGCCCACATGTGCCAAATATGCGTTTTTGTCATCATTTTAAATTACAGAAAATAGCAGGGGCATACTGGCGTGGCGACAGCAACAATAAAATGTTGCAACGGATATACGGTACTGCGTGGGCTGATAAGAAACAGCTCAACACTTATCTGCAACGCTTGGAAGAAGCCGCTAAACGTGACCATCGTAAAATTGGTAAACAGCTAGATTTGTACCACATGCAGGAAGAAGCGCCGGGTATGGCATTCTGGCATAACGATGGCTGGACTATTTTCCGTGAACTTGAAACTTTCGTGCGCACTAAACTGAAAGAATATCAATATCAGGAAGTTAAAGGTCCATTTATGATGGACCGTGTGATGTGGGAAAAAACGGGTCACTGGGAAAACTATGGTGAGCATATGTTTACCACTTCTTCAGAGAACCGTGAATATTGCGTTAAACCCATGAATTGTCCAGGGCACATTCAGATTTTTAACCAAGGTTTAAAATCTTATCGTGACTTGCCTTTACGTATGGCTGAGTTCGGTAGCTGTCACCGTAATGAACCGTCGGGTGCATTACATGGTTTGATGCGTGTTCGTGGCTTTACTCAGGATGATGCTCATATCTTCTGTACAGAAGAGCAAATTCATCGGGAAGTGAGCAGCTGCATTAAGATGGTGTACGACGTTTACAGCACTTTTGGTTTTGAAAAAATCGTTGTTAAGCTATCGACCCGTCCGGAAAAACGCATTGGTACTGAAGAACAATGGAGCCAGGCCGAGGAAGCTTTGGCGGCAGCGCTGCAAGAAAACGGTGTTCAGTTTGAGTATCAGCCAGGTGAAGGTGCTTTCTACGGACCAAAAATTGAATTTACTTTGCATGATTGTTTGGATCGTGCGTGGCAATGTGGTACTGTGCAGCTTGACTTTTCACTACCGGGCCGTTTGAGTGCGTCCTACGTAGGTGAAAACAACGAACGTAAGGTTCCTGTAATGATTCACCGTGCGGTTCTGGGTTCACTGGAACGGTTTATCGGCATCCTGACTGAGGAATATGCGGGTTTCTTCCCGACATGGATTGCTCCGCAGCAGGTAGTTGTGATGAATATCACAGATAGCCAGGCTGATTATGTACAGGAATTAGCAAAAAAACTTCAAGATGCAGGCATCCGTGCAAAAGCAGACTTGAGAAACGAGAAGATTGGTTTTAAAATCCGTGAACACACTCTACGTCGTGTTCCTTATATGCTTGTTTGTGGTGAAAAAGAGGTCGAATCAGGAAAAATTTCTGTTCGAACCCGCCGCGGTAAGGATTTAGGTAGCATTGATGTTAACGAGTTCATCGAAAAACTGCTGATAGAAATACGCAGTCGCAATCTTCATCAATTGGAGGAATAAGGTATTAAAGGCGGAAAAAGAATTCAAACGGCGCGTCCTAACCGCATTAATGGAGAAATTCGCGCTTCTGAAGTTCGTTTAACAGGTTTAGATGGCGAACAGATTGGCATCGTCAATCTGAGAGAAGCTCTTGAAAAAGCTGAGGAAGCGGGTGTTGATTTAGTTGAAATCAGCCCGAATGCCGAGCCGCCGGTTTGCCGTATCATGGATTACGGCAAGTTCCTCTATGAGAAGAGTAAGTCAATCAAAGAACAGAAGAAAAAACAAAAGGTTATTCAGGTTAAGGAAATTAAATTCCGTCCTGGTACAGATGAAGGCGACTATCAGGTCAAACTACGCAACCTGATTCGTTTTCTGGAAGATGGCGATAAAGCTAAAATCACCCTGCGTTTCCGTGGGCGTGAAATGGCGCACCAGCAGATTGGTGTCGAAATGCTTAACCGCATTCGCGGCGATCTGGATGAACTGGCAGTGGTCGAATCCTTCCCATCGAAGATTGAAGGCCGTCAGATGATCATGGTGCTCGCTCCTAAGAAGAAATAGTCGGGCACAATCAAGTAATAAGCTCCAGTCGGTTCGTCTGGTTGGGGCTTGTTCGCCTTACTGATTCGTTGTAATTAACAATGCGAAGTGGAAATTAAAATGCCAAAGATTAAAACAGTACGCGGCGCCGCTAAACGCTTTAAAAAAACTGCAAGTGGTGGTTTTAAGCGTAAGCACGCTAACCTTCGTCACATTCTGACTAAGAAATCAACCAAGCGTAAACGTCATTTACGTCCAAAAGGCATGGTCTCCAAAGGTGATCTGGGCCTGGTTGTTGCTTGTCTGCCGTACGCATAAGCAATTTTTAGATTAGAACTCAGAGACGATAGGAGAAGTATATGGCTCGCGTAAAACGTGGTGTTGTCGCCCGTGCACGTCACAAGAAAATTTTAAAGCAAGCGAAAGGTTACTATGGTGCCCGTTCGCGCGTTTACCGTGTTGCCTTCCAGGCAGTAATCAAAGCAGGGCAGTACGCTTACCGTGACCGTCGTCAGCGTAAACGTCAGTTCCGTCAACTGTGGATTGCACGTATCAACGCTGCTGCACGTCAGAATGGTCTGTCTTACAGCCGTTTCATTGATGGCCTGAAAAAGGCTTCTGTTGAAATCGACCGTAAGATCCTGGCTGACATCGCTGTGTTTGACAAAGTGGCATTTGCTGCTTTAGTTGAAAAAGCGAAGAGCGCTCTGGCATAAGTTAGAGTAGTTTAAGAGGGGGAGCATGCTCCCTCTTTTACTTTGTTTGAAAATGTGGCTTACTAGAGCGCCGTTGTCAGAAAAAATTTTTTCCGAGAGAACCAATATTATGCCTTTAGCTTTTTTTCGCTTCTTTTTTTATTTTAGCGCCTGAATTCAGGGGGCTTTGCGCGTAAGAAAAGAAACGAAAAGTAGCGCCTGAGCCTCCGTTGTGGAGGCTTTTTTGTTTTTATCACATAAAAACAGAAGCAGGTTTATAGAGTCATTAACGATCATTATTAGCAGGCCGTTAGGCCGAAGGAAGAGGAAAACGATGCCACATCTCGCTGAATTGGTTGCAAATGCAAAAGCAGCCATAGAAGATGCCCAAGATGTTGCTGCGTTGGATTTGGTGCGTGTTGAATATTTAGGCAAAAAAGGCCATTTAACTCTCCAAATGTCATCGCTGCGTGATCTGCCGGCCGAAGAACGTCCAGCCGCAGGGGCGGTTATTAATCAGGCGAAGCAGGAAGTCCAGGAAGTTTTGAATGCCTGTAAAGAAAAACTGGAGACTGACCTCCTGAACTTCCGTTTAGCCGCAGAGAAGATTGATGTATCTCTGCCTGGTCGCCGTATGGAAAATGGTGGATTACACCCGGTTAACCGTACAATAGAGCGTATTGAAACTTTCTTTGGTGAATTAGGTTTTTCTGTAGAATCAGGCCCTGAAATTGAAGATGATTATCACAATTTCGATGCATTGAATATTCCTGCCCACCATCCTGCACGCGCTGATCATGATACTTTCTGGTTTGATGCCAAACGTCTGTTGCGTACTCAGACTTCTGGTGTTCAGGTCCGGACTATGCATAACCAACAGCCGCCCATTCGTGTCATTGCACCTGGCCGTGTATACCGTAATGACTACGACCAAACTCATACGCCTATGTTCCATCAGGTGGAAGGTTTGATTATTGACCGTGACATCAGTTTTACCAATCTGAAAGGGACGTTGCACGATTTCCTGACTAACTTCTTTGAAGAAGACTTGCAGGTTCGTTTCCGTCCTTCTTACTTTCCATTTACAGAACCTTCGGCGGAAGTTGACGTAATGGGTAAAAACGGCAAATGGCTGGAAGTGTTGGGCTGCGGTATGGTTCATCCTAATGTGCTGAATAATGTTGGCCTTGATCCTGAAATTTATTCTGGTTTTGCTTTTGGCATGGGGGTGGAGCGCCTGACAATGTTGCGTTACGGTGTAACTGACTTGCGTGCGTTCTTCGAAAATGATTTGCGTTTTCTCAAACAGTTTAAATAAGGCGGGAATATCTCATGAAATTCAGTGAACTCTGGTTGCGCGAGTGGGTAAACCCAGCCATTGACAGTGAAGAATTGTCTGATCAAATCACCATGGTTGGTTTGGAAGTTGATGGCACTGAAGCTGTTGCTGGTCAATTCCATGGTGTGGTTGTTGGTGAAGTTGTTGAATGTGACCAGCATCCAAATGCGGATAAATTACGGGTTACAAAAGTGAATGTCGGTGGTGATCGCCTATTGGATATCGTTTGTGGCGCACCGAACTGCCGTTTGGGGTTGAAAGTTGCGGTAGCCACAGTGGGTGCTGTACTGCCGGGTGATTTCAAAATCAAAGCGGCTAAACTGCGTGGTGAGTCTTCTGAAGGTATGCTGTGTTCTTTCTCTGAACTGGGTATTTCTGAAGATCACGATGGTATTATTGAATTACCCATTGATGCGCCTTTAGGTGTTGATCTACGTGAATATCTGAGGCTGGATGATAGCGTCATTGAGATCAGTATTACACCTAACCGTGCTGATTGCCTGAGTATTATGGGGGTCGCACGTGATGTAGCAGTCGCTAATAAAATGCCATTATCTGCACCGCAAATTGAGGCAATAAAACCAACAACAGATGCTGTTTTTCCTATTCATGTTGAAGCAACAGAAGCTTGCCCTCGTTACTTGGGGCGGGTAATTAAAAAAATCAATGTGAAAGCGACAACACCATTGTGGATGCGTGAAAAACTGCGTCGTAGTGGTATCCGCTCTATTGATCCAATTGTCGATGTGACTAACTATGTGTTGCTTGAATTAGGCCAACCATTGCATGCGTTTGATTTGGAGCGCTTAAATGGTTCAATCACTGTGCGTATGGCGAAACCGGATGAAAAACTCGTTTTGCTGGATGGCACAGAAGCCAGGCTTTCTGTTGATACTCTGGTTATTTCTGATGAAAAACAAGCCATTGCAATGGCGGGTATTTTTGGGGGTGAATATTCAGGTGTGAACGAAGAAACTCAAAATATTTTACTTGAGTGCGCATTTTTTGCACCTTTGGCGATTGCTGGTCGTGCTCGTCGTTATGGTTTACATACTGAAGCATCTCACCGCTATGAGCGCGGTGTTGATCCTCAGTTACAACACCAGGCAATAGAGAGAGCGACTCAATTGCTGATTGATATTTGTGGTGGTGAAGCAGGTCCGGTCATTGATATTACTGATGAATCTCAATTACCAAAACCTGCGACAATCACCTTGCGCCGTGAAAAATTGGATCGTTTGATTGGTCACTGTGTGCCTGATGATCAGGTTGGTGATATCTTGACCCGTTTAGGTTGTAACGTCACTGTTCAGGAAAACTGCTGGCAGGCGATTGCACCAAGCTGGCGTTTTGATATGGAGATTGAAGAAGATTTGGTGGAAGAAGTTGCCCGTATTTACGGTTACAATAATATTCCAGATGTACCGATGCGTGCAGATCTTATCATGAAAAAACACCGTGAAGCGGATCTTCCCTTGAAACGTGTTAAAACGATGCTGGTTGACAGAGGTTATCAGGAAGCAATTACTTACAGCTTTGTTGATCCCAAAACTCAGGCATTGTTGCATCCACAGCAACAGGCATTGATGCTGCCTAACCCCATTTCAGCGGATATGTCTGCAATGCGTTTATCTTTACTGACGGGTTTGTTGACAACCGTGGTGTATAACCAGAATCGTCAGCAAAACCGTGTACGCCTGTTTGAAACCGGCTTGCGTTTTGTTCCTGATGAAAATGCGGATCAGGGTATTCGTCAGGAGCTGATGTTAGGTGGTGTCATTGCCGGCAATCGTTTTGAAGAGCATTGGACACTGGAAAAACAATCTATCGATTTTTTCGATATGAAAGGCGATTTGGAAACTGTACTGGAATTAACCGGAAAATTATCTAAGATCTCTTTTAGAGCAGATGTAAATCCAGCATTGCACCCAGGCCAAAGCGCTGGGATTTATCTGGAAAATGAATACATCGGATACATTGGTGTTGTCCATCCGGAATTAGAACGTAAACTTGACTTAAACGGCCGCACCGTGGTATTCGAAATACTCTGGAACAAGCTGTCAGGCTGCGTGGTTCCTGACGCGAAAGAGATTTCACGTTTCCCGTCAAACCGTCGTGATATCGCCATTGTGGTGCCTGAAAATGTTGCTGTAGAAGATGTTTTGGCAGAATGCAAGAAAGTTGGCGTAAATCATATAGTTGGCATAAACTTGTTTGACGTGTATTGTGGTAAAGGTGTAGCCGAGGGTCATAAGAGCCTTGCTATAAGTTTTATCTTGCAGGATACCGCACGTACACTGGAAGAAGAAGAGATTGCTGCAACTGTCAATAGATGTGTTGCAGTACTGAAACAGCGATTCCAAGCATCCTTGAGGGACTGAACCTATGGCGCTTACTAAAGCTGAAATGTCAGAAAATCTGTTTGAGAAACTGGGAATTAGCAAGCGTGATGCTAAAGATCTGGTTGAATTATTCTTTGAAGAAGTGCGTCGTTCTTTGGAGAATGGTGAGCAGGTAAAATTGTCTGGATTTGGCAACTTTGATTTACGGGATAAAAACCAACGTCCGGGACGTAATCCTAAGACGGGTGAAGATATTCCAATTACTGCTCGCCGAGTAGTGACATTCCGTCCTGGTCAGAAGTTAAAAAGCAGAGTTGAGAAAGCCACACCTAAGGAATAATCAAAAAGGCCGCGTTAATAGCGGCCTTTTTCTTATAAAGATCTTCTCTCATGAGCTGATTTCCAATGCAACCCACCTATTCCATTGCTGAATTAGTGACTCGTCAGAAAAGGCGTGATTATCGCTTTCTGACAATTCTCACTTGTTTATTTTTATTTGTTTTTTTTCTCTCACTTTGTGCTGGAGAAAATTGGATATGGCCTGATAAATGGTTTTCTGAAACGGGTCAATTGTTTGTGTGGCAGCTGCGTTTTCCTCGTGTTCTGGCCGTCGTTGCGGTAGGTGCAAGCTTGACTGTGGCGGGTGCGGTGATGCAAGCTCTGTTTGAAAACCCGTTGGCTGAACCGGGATTATTGGGGATCAGTAATGGCGCCAGCGTGGTGGTTGTATTTTTGGTGCTGATGTTTCACGGTATTACGCCATTCTGGTTGTTGAGCATTGGCGCTGTGCTGGGCGCGCTCACTGTCACCATGATATTACTGACCTTTTCAAGAAAGCGTCATCTAAATAATGCCCGTTTGTTATTGGTGGGTGTCGCTTTCGGTGTCGTCTCTGGTGCATTGATGACATGGATGGTTTATTTTAGCACCAGTCTGGACTTACGCCAGCTAATGTACTGGATGATGGGCAGTTTCAGTGGGATAGACTGGCGACAGCAATGGTTGGTCGTTGCTTTGTTTCCTTTAATCATTTGGTTGAGCAGTCAAGGAAAAGTACTTAATTTTCTTTCACTGGGAGAAACAACATCTCAACAGTTAGGTATTTCACTTTATCGTTGGCGTAATCTATTCGTATGCGCGATTGGATTGCTGGTGGGGTTAAGTGTTGCACTTGCCGGAACAATCAGCTTTATTGGTTTGGTGATCCCACATATTTTGCGTTTGTGTGGTTTGACGGATTATAAAACATTATTGCCTGCATGTGTTCTGGCCGGCGGTTATGGATTATTGTTGGCTGATTTATTTTCTCGCCTTAGCCTGACGAATGCAGAAGTACCGATTGGCGTTGTGACTGCAACATTAGGAGCGCCAGTATTCATCTGGTTATTATTAAAAGTCAGAGATTGGAGTTAAACAAGTGAATGATGCGAAAATCACCAGCCAGTTGATGACTCTCCGGCAAGTCTCCGTACAAAACCGATTAATGCCGCTGACAGCCTCAGTACAACAAGGTGAACAAATCCATCTTATTGGGCCAAATGGTTCAGGAAAAAGCACATTATTGGCCTGTATGGCAGGTATTTTGCCGTGTAGTGGTGAAATTGATCTGCAACAAAAATGCCTTAGTCAATATAGTCATGGTGAATTAGCACGGCACAGAGCATGGCTCAGCCAGCAAATTTCTTCTGTACCAATAATGCCGGTTTTTCAATATCTGCAACTGCACTTGATGCACCACCGGGTTAATTGTGATGATGTGCTGTCAACGCTCTGTTCTTATTTTAAGTTGGGAATGCTGCTGGAGACACCGGTAGGAAATTTATCGGGTGGTGAATGGCAAAGAGTGCGGTTAACCGGGGTTTTTTTACAGGTTTGGCCATCAGTTAATTCGAAAGGTAAATTATTACTCTTGGATGAGCCTGCAAATAACCTTGATATCACTCAGGTGGCAGCACTTGATCTGTTAGTAAAGAAATTTTGTGCACTCGGTGGAACCGTCATCATGAGTGGTCATGATCTTAATCACAGTTATGATAAAGCTGATCGGATCTGGTTGCTTGCCAATGGCCTATTGGTTGCGGATGGAAAACCGGATGAAGTAATGGAAGAAAATACGCTCTCCAGCGTTTTTGCGGCTGATATCAAATGTGTGTCAGAGAGAAGGCATAAATATTGGCGAGTTTTTTTGCCTTGAGCACCGTTCAGTCAGAGTAAACCTATTGTAATTTTCACCATGTTTTTCGCGGGAAGCCCCTTCCTTTAGGAAGGGGAGGATGTCAATTAATTTACTAAATCATACCTACGTTGAGGATTCGTTAAAATACAGTCATCTAATATATCATTATACTATGAATGAATTGGACTGTGTTTTATGGATCGTTTTCTGCCATTTTCCCGTCCTGCCATAGGTGATGAAGAAATTCAGGCGGTAGAGAAAGTTCTTCGTTCGGGCTGGATTACAACAGGCCCGCAAAATCATCAATTGGAACAGGACTTCTGCCGTATGTTTGGTTGTAAACATGCGGTTGCTTTGACTTCTGCAACGGCAGGTATGCATCTAACATTAATGGCGTTGGGTATTGGTCCCGGTGACGAAGTTATTACGCCGTCTCAAACTTGGGTTTCCACAATAAATATGATCTGTCTGCTTGGTGCCGAGCCGATCATGATTGATGTCGATCGTAATACTTTAATGGTCGAAGCAGAAACCGTAAAAAAAGCAATTACTTCCAGAACCAAAGCGATTATTCCTGTTCATTATGCTGGGGCTCCCTGTGATTTGGATGCACTGCGTGTCATTGCTCAAGATGCCGGTATTCCGTTGATTGAAGACGCGGCTCATGCAATAGGGGCTCGTTATAAAAATGAGTGGGTTGGTGAGCATGGTACGGCCATTTTCTCCTTTCATGCCATAAAAAATGTTACCTGTGCGGAAGGCGGTTTAATTGTTACCGATAATAATGAACTTGCTGAACGAATCCGGTGTCTAAAGTTTCATGGATTAGGCGTTGATGCTTTTGATCGTCAAATTCAGGGTAGGAAACCGCAGGCGGAAGTTGTAGAACCAGGTTACAAATATAATTTATCTGATATTCATGCTGCCATTGCTGTTGTGCAATTAAGTAAATTGGAATCAATGAATGCTCGCCGTCGGCAAATTGTAGCCCGTTATTCAACGGCATTAAAAAATTTGCCATTGCAGATGCTAAGTGTACCCGATTATGAACATTTACATGCACATCATCTGTTTATGGTGCGGGTTAATAAGGAAATCTGTGGTATTGACCGCGATGCATTAATGGAGCGTCTAAAAGAGAAAAATATCGGCACAGGTTTGCATTTCAGAGCAGCACATACGCAAAAATATTATCGGGAACGTTATCCGCAATTGTCGTTGCCTGAATCAGAATGGAATTCAGCAACACTTTGTTCATTACCACTTTTCCCTGATATGAGTGATGACGATGTGGATTGTGTCATTGATGCTTTACAAGAAATTATTTCGGAGCGCAGATAAGTGTCATTTGAGCAAATTAAAAAAGTTTCTGTTGTTATTCCAGTTTATAACGAAGAGGAAAGCTTACCTCTTTTACTAGAAAGAACTTTGGCGGCTTGTAAACAATTGACTCAAGAATACGAGCTTATTCTTATTGATGATGGTAGTAGTGATAAATCTGCGGAAATTCTGATTCAGGCAGCGGAACAACCTGAAAATCATATTATTGCAATTCTGCTTAATCGTAATTACGGCCAACATTCAGCAATCATGGCGGGTTTTAATCAGGTCAATGGCGATCTGGTTATTACGCTTGATGCAGATTTACAGAATCCTCCAGAAGAGATCCCCCGTCTGGTTAAAACCGCTGAACAGGGTTATGACGTTGTGGGTACCCGCCGGGCTAACCGGCAGGATTCCCTGTTTCGTAAAACAGCTTCAAAAATCATCAACGCTATGATTACTAAGGCAACAGGTCGCTCTATGGGGGATTATGGCTGCATGCTTCGTGCTTATCGCCGTCACATTATTGAAGCCATGTTGCAGTGCCATGAGCGCAGCACCTTCATTCCTATTCTGGCAAACACATTCGCCCGTAAAACGATAGAGATTGATGTCGCCCATGCAGAGCGTGAATTTGGTGATTCCAAATACAGCTTTATGAAGCTGATTAATCTGATGTATGACCTGCTTACCTGCCTGACAACAGCCCCATTGCGTCTGTTGAGCGTAGTCGGGAGTGTCATTGCGGTTTCAGGTTTTTTACTGGCGGTGTTGCTGATGACTTTACGTCTGATTTTCGGTTCTATTTGGGCAGCAGAAGGAGTGTTTACCCTGTTTGCTATCCTTTTCATGTTTATTGGCGCACAGTTCGTCGCAATGGGCTTATTAGGTGAATACATAGGCCGTATTTATAACGATGTCCGTGCGCGTCCACGTTATTTTATTCAAAAAGTGGTCGGAAATAAAAAGACCAACGATAACCCAGAAAACCAGGAAGAATACTAAATGAAAGCAATTATCTTTGCCTACCATGATATCGGCTGTGTCGGGATCAATGCCTTAATTAAAGCTGGCTTTGATATTCAGGCGGTATTTACCCATACAGATGATCCTACTGAAACCCATTTTTTCTCTTCTGTTGCCCGTTTGAGCGCAGATTTGGCGCTTCCGGTTTTTGCACCAGAGAACGTTAACCATCCACTTTGGATTGAGCGTATCCGGGAAATGAAGCCTGACGTGATTTTCTCTTTTTATTACCGGAACATGTTGAGCGAAGATATTTTATCGCTGGCGAGCGCAGGTGCATTTAATTTGCATGGTTCTCTGTTGCCAAAATACCGTGGTCGTGCCCCCATTAACTGGGCGATTTTGCATGGTGAAACAGAAACGGGGGTCACCCTGCATAAGATGGTATTGAAACCTGATGCAGGAGATATTGTTGCTCAACATAAAGTTGCTATTGCAGAAACAGATACTTCACTGATTTTGCACGGTAAAATGCGCGAAGTAGCGGGAAAATTGCTTGATCAAGTATTACCTCAGATCAAAGCAGGAACTTATACGGCAACACCGCAGGATGAGAAGCAGGCAACTTACTTTGGTCGCCGTACTGCCGCTGATGGAGAAATTGATTGGAACAAATCAGCCACTGAAATCAACAACCTGATAAGGGCCGTGACAGAACCTTATCCTGGTGCATTTACTTTTCTGGGTGATCGCAAGATGACTATCTGGCGGGCTTCCGTGCTGAATGAAGCGCATAATAAACAGCCAGGGACTATATTGTCGGTGGCTCCGCTGATTATTGCCTGTGGTCAAGGTGCGCTGGAAATTATGAGTGGGCAGAATGAATCCGGCCTATATGTTCAGGGGACGCGCCTGGCAGCAGATATGAGCATTGTGACGGATATACGTGTCGGTCCAAAGGCAACCTCTCAAATTAGCCACCGTAAGCGTGTATTAATTCTGGGTGTGAACGGTTTTATCGGTAATCATCTGACAGAACGCCTGTTGCGTGATGGCAACTATGATATCTACGGTATGGATATCGGTTCTTCTGCCATTGAGCGTTTTATCGGTAATCCGCGTTTTCATTTCATTGAAGGTGATGTCAACATCCATACGGAGTGGATCGAGTATCACATCAAGAAATGTGATGTGGTTCTGCCGCTGGTGGCTATTGCAACCCCGATTGAATATACCCGTAACCCATTGCGTGTATTTGAACTGGATTTCGAAGAGAATCTAAAGATTGTTCGTTATTGTGTTAAATACAATAAACGGATTATTTTCCCATCCACATCAGAAGTTTACGGAATGTGTGATGATAAAGAGTTTGATGAAGATGATTCCCGCCTGATTGTTGGTCCGATTAACAAACAGCGCTGGATCTATTCTGTATCTAAACAATTATTGGATCGTGTTATCTGGGCATATGGTGAGAAAGAAGGACTTAAATTCACGCTGTTTCGTCCATTTAATTGGATGGGGCCACGTTTGGATAACCTGAACTCTGCGCGTATTGGCAGTTCCAGAGCGATTACACAACTGATATTGAACTTAGTTGAAGGCTCACCGATAAAACTGGTGGATGGTGGTGAACAGAAACGCTGCTTTACTGATATTAATGATGGTATTGAAGCGCTATTCCGGATTATTGAAAACCGTGATGGGTTGTGTGACGGTCAAATTGTCAATATTGGGAATCCAACTAACGAAGCCAGTATTCGCCAGTTAGCAGAAATGTTACTTGATAGCTTTGAGAATCATGAGTTGAGAGGTCATTTTCCTCCGTTTGCCGGATTCAAAAAAATTGAAAGCGGAAGTTACTATGGTAAAGGCTATCAGGATGTTGAACATCGTAAGCCCAGCATTAAAAATGCGGAACGGCTTCTGAGTTGGAAACCAACTATTGAGATGAAACAGACGATCAATGAAACATTGGATTTCTTCCTGCGTGGTGAGGTGGAAGAATTAGGGAAAAACGCATGAAACAAGTTGGCTTGAGAATTGATGTAGACACCTATCGGGGAACCGTTGAAGGGGTACCGCAGTTGCTTAAAATTTTGGCAAAGCATCAGATCCAGGCCAGTTTTTTCTTCAGTGTCGGACCGGATAATATGGGGCGCCATTTATGGCGTCTTTTACGGCCGAAATTCTTATGGAAAATGTTGAGATCAAATGCGGCATCTTTGTATGGTCTTGATATCTTACTGGCGGGTACTGCATGGCCGGGTAAAAAAATAGCTAGGGATTTAGGCTATCTGATGAAGCAAACGTTGGATGCAGGCCATGAAGTTGGCTTGCATGCATGGGATCATCAGGGTTGGCAGGCGAAAGTTGGCCGCTGGTCTGAGGCGCAGTTAACAGAGCAGGTTAAACTGGGTGTGGAAGCTTTGGTACAGGCAACGGGTCAACGGGTAACGTGTTCCGCAGTTGCTGGCTGGCGGGCGGATGAACGCGTACTTACAGTAAAGCAGCAGTTTGGTTTTGATTACAATAGTGATTGTCGGGGGAGCTATCCATTCAGGCCCATTTTACCTGATGGTACTATTGGCACTGTGCAAATTCCGGTGACGTTGCCAACTTATGATGAAGTGATAGGAATTCAGGTTAAAGATGAAGATTTTAATCGGTTTATCCTTGATGAAATAAAAAACAACCAGGGAGTTCCGGTATATACCATCCATACGGAAGTGGAAGGGATGTCCAAATCCACAGAATTTGAAACTCTGTTGGAGATGGCTCACCGGGAAAACATACAATTTTGTGCATTGAGTCATCTGCTGCCTGAAAACATACAGCGAATTCCTGTAGGAAGAATCGTTCGTTCCGAATTTCCCGGCAGAGAAGGGTGGTTAGGATGCCAACAAGAGGTTTAATTTATCTATGTTAAATAATCGGGCATGTAAAGTAGGGGCCTTTTTGATGGCTCTTTTTTTTGTCCTTACTTATTTATTACCCCTTAATGGTCGTCTGTTATGGCAACCAGATGAAACCCGTTATGCAGAAATTAGTCGTGAAATGCTGCAACGAGGAGATTGGGTTGTTCCGTATTTACTGGATATTCGTTATTTTGAAAAGCCGGTAGCGGGTTATTGGATTAATAATATCAGTCAATGGATTTTTGGCGATAATAACTTTGCTGTTCGTTTTGGATCAGTTTTCTGTATTTTCGTCAGTACAATTTTATTATATCGGCTTGCTATGATGATGTGGCAGGACCGACATATTGCTTTTGCCTCCAGTCTGATTTATATCTCAATGTTTCTGGTATTGGCGATTGGCACTTATAGTGTGCTCGATCCGATGTTCTCTTTGTGGGTGACGGCTGCCATGATGTGCAGTTTCTGGGCATTAAAAGCAGATTGTACTCGGTGGCGGGTTATAGCATATCTGGTGCTTGGTTTATGTTGTGGTATGGGCTTTATGACGAAAGGGTTTCTGGCCCTGGCCGTTCCGGTGATTGCTATGTTGCCGGTTGTCATTTATCAGAAACGGGTCCGGCAAATAGTATGCTTTGGTCCGCTTGCCATTATTTCCGCGATAGCAATTAGTTTGCCGTGGGTTATTGCGGTTGCCCTGCGTGAGCCTGATTATTGGCATTATTTCTTCTGGATTGAGCATATTAAGCGTTTCTCTGCTGATGATGCCCAACATATAGCACCATTCTGGTATTACATACCGATTCTGATTCTTGGTGTGATCCCGTGGCTTGGATTATTACCTGGGGCTGTGATTAAAGGCTGGAAAGAGAGAAAATCCCATCCTGAAATGTTTTTTCTGTTTTGTTGGTTTGCGGTGCCATTATTGTTTTTCAGTATTGCAAAAGGAAAACTGCCGACTTACATCTTGCCT
The DNA here is from genome assembly GCF_011189495.1 of Photorhabdus stackebrandtii. Lineage (NCBI taxonomy): Bacteria > Pseudomonadati > Pseudomonadota > Gammaproteobacteria > Enterobacterales > Morganellaceae > Photorhabdus > Photorhabdus stackebrandtii. The sequence goes on along the minus strand of NZ_PUJV01000005.1, from coordinate 2,369 downwards.
TGTATGGCGCCATTGGCAATGATGATGGCTAAATTTGGTGTAGATTGTGTAAAAAATGGCAAGATGAAGTTATTGAAGATCAATGGAATGGTTAACGTATTCATTGGTCTGTTGGCGGTAATGGTTTTGTTTGCTATGGAAACAGTGACAAAACATGCTTTATACCAGCCATCAGAATGGCTTAAATGGGTTTTAGCTATTGTTGCCTTTGGGATCTGGGCGATTATTGGCTATCTGTGTTTCACGCAGAATGGGAAATATTGGTTGTGGGCGGCATTTTGCTCTATTGTTGTCAGTCTGACGATTGGTAATGTTTTGCCTGAAAATATCATTAACTCCAAATTGCCTCAGAGTTTTATTAACCTGCATCGTCAGGAGCTTGCAGACAGTCGATATATTGTATCGGAAAGTGTTGGCCTTGCGACCAGTGCTGCATGGGAGATGAAACGCAGTGATATTTATATGCTTGAGCGTTTTGGTGAACTGGAATATGGTTTGAATTATCCGGATAGCCGATACCGACATATTTACGATAAAGATTTTCCGCAATGGCTGGAAAAAGCCCGTAAAGAAGGCCGGGTATCAGTGCTCTTTCATTTGTATAAAAATGAAGAATTACCTGATTTACCAAAAGCAGATCAAGTTAGCCGTGATTACCGCTTCGTTATTATGGTCTATGAGAAACGTCCATGATAAGTTTTGCTTTACTGTTGCTGGTTAGCCTAATGACATGTGCTAGTCAGCTATGTCAGAAACAGGCTGTGATATGCTGGCAGAGTGATGCTGATGGCAAAAAAACATTAGCTCTAAAATGGTTACTGGGGGCGATAATTCTGTTAGCAGTCGGGATGTTATTCTGGCTGCGTTTGTTACAGATATTGCCGTTGGGAATGGCTTATCCCATGTTGAGTATCAATTTTATTATGGTCACTTTGGCGGGGAAATTTCTCTATCAGGAAAAAGTAGGCAGAAAGCATTGGAGTGGGGTTGCTTGTATTATGTTGGGAATATTGTTGATGAGCCTGAATGAATGAAAGGTTATATTTGGGGATTAGCCAGCGTATTATTGGTGACAATAGCACAGTTATTACTGAAATGGGGCGTTGTAAATTTGCCGGCATTGAACCTTGGCCTGCATTGGTTTGATATTGAGTGGCTATGGGATAATCGCAATTCTCTCGTGACGATAATGGCTGGTCTGGCTGGGTATCTGTTATCTATGCTATGTTGGTTATTCGCACTGAAATATTTACCATTAAATAAAGCTTATCCGTTAATAAGCTTGAGTTATGTATTTGTTTATTTCATGGCGGCTTTATTGCCCTGGTTTAATGAAACCGTCACCTTGTTGAAAACAGCAGGTGTAATTTTCATTTTATTTGGTGTCTGGTTGATTAGCCGTTCAGAACGAATAGCCAAATAAATATTTAGCTCTTTTGCTTGAAAGACAGCCTTGTTTTTTGGTTGGAGGCTGGATAAAGTTAGCGTATTTTGTGGGTTCTGTGGGGTGAGATTGATGACAATAAGAATAAAAGAGCTGTTGTTGTTACTCAGCTTGTTACTTATTGGTTGTTCCAGTCATCCCTCCAGAACCCAGGCTCCTGCGTTAAAAACGGCGCTTTCTGATCCCATCATGGTGATTGCTCAACTTAAAGAGCAGCTTAATCAATGGTACGGCACACCCTATCATTATGGTGGGATGGATCGTAGGGGAGTTGATTGCTCTGGTTTTGTTTACCGTACATTCAGTGACCGGTTTAATATTCAGTTACCTCGTACTACCCGTGGGCAAATAGGGTTAGGAACCCGCATTGATAGGGATGATTTAATGCCGGGTGATTTAGTTTTTTTTAAAACAGGCAGTGGTGAACATGGGTTACATGTTGGCATTTATGATGCCAACAATGAATTTATTCATGCATCAACCCATAAAGGTGTAACCCGTTCATCTATGAATAACGTTTACTGGAGAAAAGCTTTTTGGCAAGCTCGCAGGATTTAACGGAAAAACAGGTAAAAACTTTAATCAGCAAAGGTAAAATAGTGATTAAAGCTTTTTTAAATCGGGTAAAAAATTCAATGTCATATTGGCATATGAGATTATGTTAAAATGTTTAATAGGGTTAACCGTTATTTATGCCAGCAGGTTAGCCAACATCAGTTTTCAAGCGTGATTTAATTGTTCAAAGCGCAATTTTGAATAAAAGGCTTTTAACTTTTTTAAAAGAGATTTATTTTACACTGGTTTAATGGTTTAATGGTTTAATGGTTTAATGGTTTAATGGTTTAATGGTTTAATGGTTTAATGGTTTAATGGTTTAATGGTTTAATGGTTTAATGGTTTAATGGTTTAATGGTTTAATGGTTTA